>JAFWBN010000013.1 GCA_017507075.1 Alistipes sp.
ACAGAAAAACTCTGTTTATTCTGTAGCGCGCTATTCTATGTCATTGAGGGCTGAAAGCCCGTTGCTATTAAATGTCATTTGTCATTATCCCGCGCGCTGACCTTAGTGTCTCTAAGGACTCTAGGGTCTCTAAGGTCCTTAGGGACGCGCGCCAAGATTAAAGCACCCCTCCGCTAAATTATAGTACCCAATTTGTCGTCAGAGTGGTGCATTTACAACGCTCGTTGAAATCTGAGGCGAAGGGACATACTATGCGTATTTCCCTTTGCCGAAGATGAGACAGCGGCAGGAAATGCGCCGCTATCACGACAAATTATTAAAGTTAAAAAAAATTCACTATCTTTGTTGCGTTATGAATCTTGATTTAGCTAAAATAGAGACTTTCAAAGAGTTATTTTCTCAGCCCAAGAGGGTTGTAATTCTTTCCCACACCAATCCTGACGGGGATGCTATAGGCTCTTCTCTTGCGCTTGCTGAGGTGTTGAAATCTTTGGGACACACTGTAAATTGCATCTTACCAAATCGTTTTCCATACTATTTGAAGTGGATGCCTAAGAGTGATTCTCTGATAATTCACTCTTTGGATAAATTAGGCATTACTCAGAGTGTTATTGAGAGTGCGGATGTTGTTATTTGTGCCGATATGAGTTCGCTGTCGCGTCTTGAGGCTCTTTATGAGATTATTTCAACCAACACCACGGCAAAGCGTGTGCTTATAGACCACCATCTCAGCCCATCAGACGAGTTTGATATTGTCTTTTCGTTTCCAGAGTCCTCAAGTACGGCCTATCTTGTGCATGAAATCCTTAAGACGGCATACGGTAAAGGGGTGTTTACCAAAGATATAGCGACACTGCTCTATGTGGGCATGATTACCGACACGGGCAACTTTGCCTTCTCGACACTAAATTCGGATCTTTTCCACGCCGTTGCAGACCTATGTGAGACGGGTATTGACATACCGAGGATATACAACAATGTCTATAACTCATTTACTGAGGGTAGAGCAAGATTGTTTGGATATGTTATCAACCGCAAGATGAAGACGATTCTTAACGGCAGAGTAGCATATATGTCGCTCACGGAGAATGAGATGCGCAAGTTCTGGTTTCAGCAGGGCGACAGCGAGGGTTTTGTAAATTATCCGCTGTCTATAAAGAAGGTAAAAATGTCTGCAATGTTCTCTGAGCAGCAGGGTGGATTTATCCGCGTCTCATTGCGTTCACACGGCAATGTAGATGTAAACACCTTTGCCCGCAGGTATTTCAATGGTGGAGGACACCTCAACGCAGCAGGTGGAAAGTCTTTTATGAGTATGGAGCAGACCATTGCCCACTATGTAGCCTCGGTTGAGGAGTATCATAAGGAGGGTTTGGTATAGAAGTGTATTGTTAGCATAGAAAATAATTACTATATGTTCAAAACCTATCTCAGGCTACTAAATTTCGCCAGTCCGATAAGCAAATATGCTGTGCCATACTTCTTTACAGCGGCACTGCATGCACTATTCAACACTGCTACATACGCGCTTATTATTCCAATTCTCAATACGATGTTTGACAAAGGTTTTGCCTTTGTGCCGACATATCAGATGCCAAAAATTGCCTTTACAAATCAGGCTCTTACAGAGTGGCTGAGTTACCTCTACACGACTCTCTTTGGTACAGAGTTTACAATGGCAAAGATTTTGGCACTGCTTGGTGGAGTTGTGGTGAGTGCAAATTTGCTTTCAAACCTCTTTCGTTACCTTAGTGCCTACACTGTAGAGTGCATGCGAACAACTTCCTTGCAGAGGATGAGAAACATGATGTTTGACAATATTGTCGATATGCATGTAGGTTACTTCTCTGAGCAGAGAAAAGGTGATATTATCTCCCGCATAACATCGGATGTTATGGCTGTGCAGTTTTGTATTACAAACACCCTTCAGGTGGCCTTCCGTGAACCATTTTTGATAATCGGTTACCTTGTGTTGATGCTCAATGTCTCATGGGAGTTGGCTCTATTTGCCGTATTTTTCCTCCCTATTGTAGGTCTTCTTATTGGAGGTATTGTTAAGCGTCTGCGCCACCCTGCCAGCCGAGTACAGGAGCAGCTTGGAGATATGGTCAGCGTCCTTGATGAGTCTCTTTCGGGTATAAAAATCATCAAGACATACACTGCAACAGAGTATATCCGCGAAAAATTCCACCAAATCAACGCCGAACTATCCCGACTGATGCTTTGGATGGCCCGTCGTCAACAGCTCGCCTCTCCTATGAGTGAGTTTTTGGGGATTACTGCAGTGGCTGTAGTCCTTGTCTTCGGAGGCTCCCTTGTAACAAAAGGGTCGCTTAGTGCCGCAGGGTTTATCGCCTTTATTGCAGCCTTTTCGCAGATTACACGCCCTGTAAGAGCGTTTATAGACCAATTTGCAAATATCAACCAGGGTGTTGCTGCCGGTGAGCGTATTTTTGAGGTTATTGATGCCAAGAGTGAGATTACAGACAGCAATAACTCTATTACTTTTGATGGTCTGAAAGAGAAGATTGAGTTCAAAGATATATCCTTCTCTTACGACCAGAGTCGTGAGATTCTGCACAATATCAGCTTTACAATAAATAAAGGTGAGACCGTTGCCCTTGTAGGTGCATCGGGTGGTGGTAAATCGACACTCAGCGAACTTATGCCTCGCTTTTACGACCCGGATAAGGGTGAGATTTTAATTGACGGCACACCGATTAAAAACTTCACTCAAGACTCTCTACGCAGCCGTATAAGTCTTGTTTCTCAGGATACTGTACTCTTTAACGACACTATAGAGAGCAATATCGCCTTAGGTAAAGCGGGAGCAACACACTCTGAGATTATTGAGGCTGCAAAGGTTGCCAATGCCCACGATTTTATTGTCGGCACAGCTGATGGATACAACACAAATATCGGAGATCGTGGCGCAAAACTATCAGGAGGTCAGCGTCAGCGTCTTAGTATTGCCCGCGCGGTGCTTAAGAATCCTGAGTTTTTGATTCTTGACGAGGCAACCTCTGCTCTTGATACCGAGAGTGAAAAACTCGTTCAGCAAGCCCTTACCCGTATGCTCAAAGGTCGAACTTCGGTAATTATCGCCCATAGACTAAGCACTATACAGCATGCCGACAAGATTATAGTTATTGACGAGGGTAGAATTGCAGAGCAGGGAACTCACGAGCAGCTTATTGATAGCAAAGGTATATACGCAAAACTAATTGAGATGCAGAGCCTTAAATAGCTTAGTTATGGATATTGCACAAGCACGAAGAAAAGAGAATATTGCAGAGTATATCCTCTACCTATGGCAGATTGAGGACCTTCTGCGCGCACTTCAGTTCAGCCCTGAGGCTATATATTCGCAACTTGTAGCCCCACGAGAGCTGACAGAGGAGCAGAAAAACATCCATCTGCTGTGGTATATGGATATTGTTGCTCTACTCAGAGAGGAGGGTAAAGAGAGTAGTGGACACCTTAACCATACACTGCACCTTATAGGTGATTTGCACAATTTGCATCTGCAGCTATTGGAACTTCCTGTTGGTGCGCACTATAGGTCAACCGTTTCACACCTTACACCGCATCTGCCAACACTCAGAACCCTCTTGGGTAAAAATAATATTACTGATACAGAGTTGTGCTTTAGAGCCTTATATGCAGCAATGCTCTATAGAATAAAGGGTGGTGGACAGAGTGCAATAACAGATACTTTGGAGTATATCTCTCCCGTTATTGGCGAGCTTACGGCTCTATATCATAAGGTCGAGCGCGGAGAGATAGACCTGTTCAAAGAGTAGTAAAATAGCACGGGTAAAACTAAAATTTTGTAAAAATATTTGTTCTTTTCAAATTTAGTTGTACCTTTGCACCTCGCAAGGGCGTATTATGCGCTATAATGTAGAACAAAAAACAATAAAAACGATACAATTATGGCAATGAAGAGAACTTACCAGCCTTCTCGTCGCAAGAGAATCAACAAGCATGGTTTCCGTGCGAGAATGGCAACTGCTAATGGCCGCAAGGTTTTGGCAGCGCGTCGTGCAAAGGGACGCAAGAAGTTGACTGTATCAGACGAGGCAACTTTCAAGTACAACTAAGATTCTGTCCGCAGAACTTAAGTAACAGCATACAACCAATCCTACAAAGGGTTGGTTTTGCTGTGTTTGTGGGGTAATATAACCAACTTTATCGTTCAATTATGCGGTTTGTTCAAAAAAATGACTACTTTTGTAGAAATGATAAATGATAGTGGCACGAAAGAGTATAGATAAAGTGGCAAGTAAGCCCAAAGTAGATCCTCGTAACAAGCTGAATAACTTGACGGGTGCAGAGTGGCAGTTCTCAACAAAGACTGTAATCAACAAAATTTATCCGTCAAATATGCAGCATAAGTTGCGTTCACAGCATGGTGGACAGAAGCCGCCACAGCTATGTGCCGACATAATCAAAACATTTACCAAAGAGGGGCAAATAGTGTTAGACCCCCTGATGGGTGTTGGTGGTACACTACTCGGTGCAGCCCTCTGTGGTCGCAAAGGTGTTGGAATAGAGCTTAATGCACAGTGGGTTGATATATACAAAGAGGTATGTCGCCTCGAAAATTTAGAGTGTTTTACCACCCTTATTGGTAATGCAAATGACCATTTGAAGAGTTTTGAACCAAATAGCATCGATTTTATCTTTACAGATGTTCCATATTGGATAATGGACAAGGTTACAAAGACCCGCTCTGCTGCAGCACAAAGAGAGTCAAGACTCTCAAAATTTAATGATGCAGAGCTGCAAACCAAAGAGGAGTGGCTTGCAGAGATGAAAGAGATATTTACAAATGCCTATCCCGCGCTAAAAGAAAAGGGGTATATGGCTGTTTTTATCGGGGATATGTACCGCGGACAGGAGTATCATCTGCTATCAGGAGAGTTGGCAAAGACAATCTCCGAAATAGATGGATTTTTGCTTAAGTCGGATATTATATGGCACGATGATTCGAAGATGTTGCACATATACGGCTACCCTTTTGCCTACATCCCTTCGGTAATCCACCAACACATACTTATATTCAGAAAAGAGAGGCGCAAATGAGAGATATTTTGGTAAATAATCTTATTACTGATGCGGTTATAATCTCTACAGAAGAGTATGCAGAACTAACCCAAAAGTATGTGATTTATGAGTATATCCTATATAGTGATAATATTCTTGAGGGTATCACTCTGCTTAACTATATCTCTCAAAATCCTACAGAAATATCTCTATTTAGGGTTGTTTATCAACCAAACTCTCAACCTATATACATCTTCAGCCATAACAACTCTAAAACTCTATTTGCAATAAAAATCTGTGGAGCTTTTGATAAATGGAGACTACCTGAGGAGGTTGGAAAAATTGTTGACTTTATAGACCTGCCGGATTATATCTTCTATTCAATAACCGGCAAGCGAGTTATTTTGGCGGGTGAGAATACAGAGACCGCTTCTGTTGGTAACTCGCAGTGGCAACGCGAAGGCAGAAAAATTGGTGCTGCTCTTCGTGGTGTGCCATTTATATATCAGACTTTTTACTCCGGCAAAGATGAATCACAAGGTGCAATAAGGGAGCCTAACTCTCTTCAGGTGTATAATCAAATACTATACACGGTAAGATACAAAACACCATCTTTCATAGCCTACTTTGAGAACAACTTTGATGGCGCAAAGACAAGACAAAGAGAGCCTATAGATGCAACAAATCTGTTTTGTCGCTATATTGAGGCTGTTATTGTAAATGACGCCTTACAAACAAAGGGCTCCTTGGTGGCTATATACGACCTTGAAGAGCAATTTTTGCAACACATGTTATCATACCTTGCTGAAGGTAAATTTGGTCGCAAAGGTGTTGATAAAACTCCAAGATTATCAAAAGATTTTCAAATAATCAACAATTCTGTGTATCAGGCGATTATCAGCAATTCCCAAACCCTCTCTACTGATATTGTTGCCTATATACACGGGTTAATGGATAAAGAAAAGTTCTTTACAAAGTACCCTTTTGATTCTATAAACACGGAGCGATTGGTTTATTGGAGTGGATACAATGACAAACAGTATATACAAGAGTTTATAGGGCACCTTCGCCAAAACAACCAAAGCATCAAAAGCTACAAAAAAGGAGTATCCAAAATAGGCATTGCTCCAACTATAGCTGTGTTAAACTTTTTTAAGGATAAATTTCCTGAAAAATCGGCCCTTTTTACAGAGAAACTAAATCCGGAGCTATACTCTGAGGTTATAATCATGCCTCTCAGGGTGCACAAAAAAAGTAACAACTCTCTTATGTTTTCGCCCGATCCCGAAAGTGGAGAGATTGTCGCTTTTGCGGAGTTGTTTGGCAAAAACTGTGTGGGTCAGAAGATAAGACCTATTGTTGGATATGTAATTGTAGAAACTCCTCAAAACTTTAATTTTGAGTCAGAAAAGGGAACAAAACTATACAAGGCGGTTGGTCGTTATATAGATTTGCTTATTTTTGACAATAAGACCATATACACAGATTTTGAGACCTCTGAGTATCAAAGCGATTTTGTCCCTCAATCAATACACGATGTTACACCGCTCTCAAATACAGAGGAGATGGCTGTTGTATCAACATATCTGAACCTATCAACAATAAGTTCTGATTGGAAACTGTGTTTTATACACACTCACCACTCATCATGGCAGCAGATGGTTGTACACAAAGAAGATGGAGCTGAGATACAACATAAAATAGATAGAAAATCAACAAAAGTTGATTTGGTGATGCAAAACAATCAAGTGGTGTTTATGCTCGCAGAGGGTAAAAACAACTACCTTGACATAATCCGCGATAAAAAAATTCGGAAAGCCTTAAAAAACACTTCTGCGCTGATAGACACAATGTATCAATCTCCGAACTTCAAGTTTGATACATTTATATACAATCTTAGCTCCGTTGAGGGCAAAGACCCTGATTATTATGCAGAAAAAGAGTGTCAAACTATCTCTGATGCAATAAATTCGGGACGCTTTAACAATATTGCATACAACAAAAATTTTGCTATTGTTATAGTATATCACAAAGCCAACAAAACCGCCTTTAGAATAGTCTATTCACCCGATTTTGACAATATTCTTAAATCACAACTTGACAGACTTTTCCACCAATGAAATATATAGGAAACAAAACTCGACTACTTGATTTTATAGATGAATCTTTGGCTGCAGAGGCTATCCCCATCAAAGGTACATTTATAGATATTTTTGGTGGCACAGGCTATGTTGGTCGCTTCTATAAGGAGAAGGGTATGAAAGTTATATCAAACGATATTATGACCTACTCCTATTGGGCGCAATATGTACTTATATCTGTAAACTCTATGCCAACTTTTGATAAGGTGGCAATGGGTGGTGGCGGCATAAACGAGGTGTTATCTATACTTAACAACCCAAAGTTGTCAAAAGAGGGGTATATTTTTGAAAATTTTGCCCCTGGAGGCAAGGCTGGCAGGCAATATTTTTCAGACGAGAATGCCAAAAGAATTGATGCTATAAGAGATTTGATTGAGCAGTGGAAAACAGACACTCTTCTCTCTGAAGATGAATATGCCATTTTGGTCTATTCTTTAGTTGATGCAGCAGATTTTGTTGCCAATATTGCAGGAACTTATGGTGCATATCTGAAGATATGGCGTTCTATGGCCCTAAAACCAATAAAACTAAAGGTTCCGAAGATTTTTGACAACAATACAGAAAACATTGTATATCAACAAGATGCAAACTGTTTGATAAAAGATATATCTGGCGATATTTTATACCTTGACCCACCCTACAACTCCAGGCAATATGCGCCAAATTTCCACCTTTTAGAGACTCTGTCCGTCTGGGACAAACAGCCCCTTGTCGGCAAAAGTGGACAAAGAGAGTATAAAGATAAAAAATCGAGATACTGCTCTAAAAAATTGGCCTATAACGCCCTTAAAGAGCTTGTTGCAAATGCAAAAGCGACATATATCGTCTTAAGTTATAATGACGAAGGTATTATAAGCCGAGAGGAGATATATCAAATTCTATCAACGCGAGGTCAAGTGCATGAACACATAAAAAATTATCGAAGATTTCGCACCGAAAAAGACCACGAAAAAAGGCACTATAAAGCGTGCAATGATAGGGTTTTGGAGAGGCTGTATATTGTAAAAACCGTATAATTTTACTCTTTTATTTTGAAGTGTGGCTGCTAAACTATACCTTTGCAGCGCAGATTCGGTTCATCGCTGCTCGAAAGAGGGGAGGAAAGTCCGAGCAACACAGAGCACCACACAAGTTAACGGCTTGATGCTCGTGAGGGTATAGTAGCGTAACAGAAAATAACCGCCCGAAAGGGTAAGGGTGAAAAGGCGGGGTAAGAGCCCACCGCGAGGGCAGCAATGTCGCTCGGCAGTACGCCTTGTGGGTTGCAAGGTTATGTATATCGGCAATTAAGGGTTGCTCGCCCGATGCCGAGGGGTAAACCGCTTGAGGCGGCAGGCGACTGCCGTCCTAGATAAATGATGAACTAAAACAGAACTCGGCTTATGGAGTCTGCCAAGAAAGAGTGTATCCATATGGATACACTCTTTTTTAGATACTGCGTAAGCCGAGTTATATATCTATAATCCCTCCAAACCTCCCTTTGAAAAGGAAGGCTTAGTCGCTTCGCTCCGACTATGGAGTCTGCCAAGAGAGGGGATGACTAAAAATAAATTAGTCATCCCTATTTTGTTAGAAGGTTGAATAAGCCGAGTTATACATCTATAATCCCTCCAAGCCTGCGTTTTGATACGCCTCGACGGCCTTTTGGACTGAGCCGTGGAGCAACAAGAGGCGGTGGGCTTGTTTATAGTCAAGGCCCAGAATATCGACAATCATGCGGGTACCTCTATCGACGAGTTTTTTATTTGACAGCTGCATATTGACCATACGATTACCCTTTACCCTACCAATACCAATCATTGCGGCTGTGGTAATCATATTGCAGACCATCTTTTGTGCTGTGCCGGATTTCATACGAGAGCTGCCTGTTACAAACTCCGGTCCTACAATAGTCTCTATGGCTATATGTGCCTCTTCTGCTGCGGCAGAGTTTCGATTTGAGGCGATTGAGGCTGTAAGCAAACCCTCCTGTCTTGCTCTTCTAAGCACACCTACCACATAAGGGGTTGTTCCCGATGCAGCTATGCCGACAACGGTATCAAGGGGTGTGGGATTAAATCTCTCAAGGTCTCTCCAACCCTGCTCTGTATCATCCTCAGCACCCTCAACAGGATTTCTGAGCGCAGTATCTCCTCCTGCAATAATACCAATAATTACTGTTGGCGGCATACCGAAGGTTGGCGGCACTTCAGAGGCGTCAAGTACACCAAGTCTGCCACTTGTACCTGCGCCCATATAGAAGAGTCTGCCACCCTTTTTCAGGCGTGGGATAAGTTGCTCAACAAGGCTCTCTATTTGAGGTAATGCTCTCTGAACAGCGTCTGCAACATGGTGGTCCTCATAAGATATTGAGCGCAGACAGTCGCCAACACTCATACTCTCAAGATTGTTATAATAAGACGGACTCTCTGTAATTTTATAAAAGTGGTGCTCCTCCTCGTCTATGCAACTCTGTGTAACACCTGAATAGTAATCTACAAGTCCTTTAATCGGAGATTTAGCAACAGATTTAAGGGTAAAACCCTCGCGCAAAAGCACCCTATCCAACACCTCGCGGAAATAGTAGGCTATAGAGCCTACAGCATAGATATTTTTGTGTGAATATCCGGCTAAATTACGATGCACAAACTGCTCAAAACAACCCTCAACAAGGTGGTAGATATAACTATCGTCAAGGTGCGAAGATATAAATTTTGCAAACCCTGCTAAGTATCTGTTTGCTTGACCTTTACGATACACAGCCTCTAAAATATCCGCTTGTGTAAGGTTTGTCTCTGCATAAAAGAGTTCTGTAATATGTCTTGGTGCAACACCTTTAAGGCAATCACTTACAAGAGTTTTACCCAAGTGTGCGCCGCTACCCTCATCTCCAAGAATATAACCAAGCGAGGCTACTTTTTCTACAACCGCTCCCGACTCATAGCAGGCAGAATTTGAACCTGTGCCAAGTATCACCACAACACCATCACCATCTCCAATAGCAGACTTTGCAGCCGCCTCCATATCACTTTGAGCAGCGACATCTGCCTCCGGAGCAATGTTTTTAAGAAGGTTTTGCATAATTGCACTCTTCTCCACAGTAACACCGGCACCGAAAAATGCTATGCGCTCAATGTTATACCCCTCAATTTGTGGGGCAACAGAGTCTTTAAGCAGAGTGTAAATCTGCTCTTCGCTCTTTGCAAAGGGGTTTATGCCCTCTGTTTGAAAACTCTTTACAATTTCGGCTTTTGAGGAGTCGGCAATAACCCAATCACACTTCGTTGAGCCACCATCTGCTATAAGTATCATCTCTTATTTGCGTTTTATAAGTAGAAGTAGTCCTATAAATGTTATCACAGCGTTGACTATCAGTAGCTCATAACTGAAAGTATAGCCACCAAACCAACGCTCTGAATTTTGCTGCAAAATAAAGCATAATATCGGCGAAACAATCGCTACAACACCCACATAGCGACCTCTAACGCTCCATTTTGTAAATATTCCAAAGGCAAACAGACCCAAAATTGGTCCGTATGTATAGCTTGCCAATGTATATACGGCATCTATGACATTTGTGTTATTGAGTTTGTACAACGCACATATAACACCAAACATTAACAGAGCCATACATATATGCACCCTTTTACGAACTTTTGTAAGGCGGCTATCCTCAAACCTCTTTTTACCATCCAAAACATCTATTGTAAATGATGTTGTAAGGGCTGTCATTGCAGAGCCTGCGGCTGAATAGGTTGAGCTTACAAGACCCAAAATAAAGAGTATTCCCACAATAACAGGCATTGCAGCAGAAGTTGCAACAGCAGCAAACATATTATCCGAGCCGGCAGGAAGTGCAATATTCATCCTACCTGCAAAAGTGTAGAGAATTACACCTAAAACAAGTAGCACAAAGATTATCACAGTCTGCAGTATGGCAGAAACAACAAGATTTTTTTGCGAATCTTTATAGTTTTTACACGAGAGGCTACGCTGCATCATATCTTGGTCAAGACCCGTCATGGCAATAACCGAAAAGATGCCTGCAAAGAACTGCTTGAAGAAGTATCTACGGTCATTTACATCGTCAAAGAAGAATATACGGCTTGTTTTGCTCTCTTTTACCGTTGCAACCATCTCCGAAAATGAGAGGTCAAGACGCTCAGCGACAAACCATATTGATAGTGCTATGCTAAGAACAAGAGATAGTGTTTTGAGTGTATCTGTCCAGATAAGCGACTTTACACCTCCTTGAAAGGTATATAACATGACCAACAACACCGTAATTACAGCATTTACCCAGAAGGGTATATTGTACGGCTCAAAAAGCAGAGGCTGAAGGACTGCACAAATCAAAAAGAGCCTTACCGAAGAGCCTAAAAGTTTGGATATAAAGAAAAACCACGCTCCTGTCTTATATGCCCCCACACCAAAACGCTCCTCAAGGTAGCCATATATCGAGACAAGATTCATGCGATAAAAGAGGGGTATAAGCACAAATGCTATCACAAAATATCCCGTCATAAATCCCAAAGCCATCTGAAAATAGGAAAAACTGCTACCCTCAACCATACCAGGCACAGAGACAAATGTAACCCCCGACATGGCAGCTCCCACAGTGGCCAACATAACCATCCACCAACTCGAAGAGCGATTTCCGATAAAAAATCCGTCATTATCAGCCTTACGCGCCGAAATCCATGCTACAGAAAATAGCACTGAGATATAGATAGCAATTGTTGCAATAATTATAGCAGGTGTCATAGTTTTGAAATTTTACACAAATTTAAGATTTGAAACTCAAAAAACAAAAATTTTGATTTATAAACTGTAAAGCGTATCTTTGTGGCAAAATAAAAAACAATTGTTATGGCAGTAGAATTAAAAGATTTGACCAAGTCAGAAGATAACTACTCACAGTGGTATAACGACCTGGTTGTCAAGGCGGGACTTGCAGAGAACTCTGCAGTACGCGGTTGTATGGTTATTAAACCTTACGGATATGCTATTTGGGAGAGGATGCAGCGCGTGCTGGACGATATGTTTAAGCAGACAGGTGTACAAAATGCCTATTTCCCTCTCTTTATCCCTAAATCTTTCTTCTCTCGCGAGGCAAGCCATGTAGAGGGTTTTGCAAAGGAGTGTGCTGTAGTAACCCACTACCGTCTCAAAAACGACCCCGACGGTAAAGGTGTTGTTGTAGATCCTGAGGCAAAACTTGAGGAGGAGCTTATCGTGCGCCCTACCTCTGAGACTATTATCTGGAACACTTACAAGAATTGGATTACATCATACCGAGACCTACCAATACTCTGCAACCAATGGGCAAATGTTGTTCGCTGGGAGATGCGTACCCGTCTCTTCCTCCGTACTGCCGAATTCCTATGGCAGGAGGGTCATACAGCACATGAGACCAAAGAGGAGGCTATTGAGGAGGCTACAAAGATGATTAAGATTTATAAGCAGTTTGCAGAGCAGTGGATGTGTCTGCCTGTTATTGTAGGACACAAGTCTCCAAATGAGCGTTTTGCCGGTGCTGAGGATACGCTTACAATCGAGGCACTGATGCAGGACGGTAAGGCACTGCAGAGTGGTACATCCCACTTCTTGGGTCAGAACTTCGCAAAGGCTTTTGATGTGAAGTATGCAAACCGTGAGGGTAAGTTGGAGTATGTTTGGGCTACATCATGGGGTGTATCTACACGCCTTATGGGTGCGCTTATTATGGCTCACTCTGACAATAACGGTCTTGTTCTACCTCCAAGATTGGCTCCTATTCAGGTTGTGATTATCCCTATCTACAAGGGAGATGAGCAGCTTGCCGCAGCACGAGCAAAGATGAACGAGATTGCTGACGGCCTTGCAGCCCTCGGTATTCGTGTACAGGTTGATGATAGAGATAATTTGCGCCCAGGATTTAAGTTCGCAGAGTATGAGCTTAAGGGTGTGCCTGTGCGCCTTGCACTTGGTCAGAGAGACCTCCAAAATGGCACTATCGAGCTTGCCCGCCGTGATACACTTACAAAGGAGACTGTACCTCAGGAGGGAATAGTAGAGCGTATCGCTGCCCTACTTGATGAAATTCAGGCAAATATCTTCAAGAAGGCTCTCGACTATCGTAACTCAATGATTACTAAGGTTGATACATGGGATGAGTTTGTAGAGGTACTCAACAACAAGGGCGGATTTATCTCTGCACATTGGGATGGCACCCCTGAGACAGAGCAGGCTATTAAAGATGCAACAAAAGCAACTATCCGCTGTATCCCTATCGACGCTGTACCTGAAGAGGGTAAGTGCATCTTTACCGGCAAACCTTCCCACTGCCGCGTATTGTTTGCTAAGAGCTACTAATTTGCGCGCAAAATAGGGTCAGGCGCAAAACTAAATCCGGCACAGATGTCGAGTCTGTGCCGGATTTCTGCTTTGCAGAAGGGAGACCAAGGAGGTTAGAGAGACTAAGGATTTTAAGGAGCGGAAAAATGGCAAATAACATTTAATGGCAATAAATGACAGCGGGCTAAAGCCCTTAATACTGCGCGCAGGGCGCGCTATTCTATGTCATTTATCGTTACTCCGCTCAATTAAAGTTCAACCTCCGCCAAATTAGAGTACCCAATTTGTCGTCAGAGTGCGGTAGTTGCAAGGCACACAAGAAGCCGAGTGCGCAGCATACTAAGGCGTATGTGAGCAACTCGGCTATCGTAGTGTAACGCGGCAAATGCCGCACTATCACGACAAATTACGGCAAATTACGATAAATTTCTAACAACTCTAAAATCCTCCATAACCTCCTCCTCACTTTCTGAATCTGTACCATATCCTACAGCCATGGCTTTTGAGCAGTCTGAGAGTTTGTCGGCATCGGTTACTCTGCGCATTGCTTCGTGGGCATGTTTGCCGTCGGCGATTGCTTTATCAATATCTTCGGCTGTTGGAATTTTACCAAGTCTGTCTGCCAAAGCAGCAACAGCCCAAGCGTGTGCGGCGTCAGTATAACCCGCATCAAAGGCTTTAAGGGCTGAATTTAGCTCCTCTACAGATGTGAGGTTGTCAAGTAGGTTGTCGAGATATGTTTTATCGATATATTGTCCCGATAAATCGACCCACTTTGTTGCATGCTCTGCACTTCCGCAACCTTTTGACAACATTGCGCCCAAAGATGCGGTAATATATTGGTTATAGAGCGTAATACCACGAGATGCCGCACCACTTTTGATTGTGGTGTTATTATAGTGATACTGCTCAGCATCTGGGCTTTCTGCTTTAAGGGTTGTTAAAATTTTGACAGCTTTTATAGCCTTGCCTGCAAGCAGAGGGTTGTACTCCTCATAGCTTATAATATCCCTGCAAAAGGCTCTTTTATCGCGCTGTTGCCACTTTTCTATATCTCTGATTGTACCATAGCTACGCAAGCCAAAACCTGGAAGGAGGGTTGTTACCCCACTATTTTCTATAAGGTAGCTAAATGGCATTAGGCTTGTATCGTGGTGTTTTGAGTGTCTGCCAAGGATAAGAGAAAACTCGCCCTCTGCGGCAGGAGACATAACATATCCATTGCTGGCAAATTTACAGCCTCTACGGTGTACAGATTGATGTACAGCACCACACTTAAAGAGGTGGTTGCTCTGATTTGTACCACTGCCTGCATTAAAAAAGGAGAAGACTCCTGCAATAAGCAGTGAGGATTTATGGTGTGAGACGGTATAAGGTCCAGCAAATACGGAACTTGCCTCTCCGTTTTCCAAATGTGAACCCGCAAAGATAAGTGAGCCTACAGCTGTAAATCCATTTGACACAATAACATCCTCGCCAATAAAACAACTCTCAACAATTGCGCCCATATCTACCCTTGCCCTCTGTGCTGCAATAAAATCGACAGCTTTGACATCCACACCCATCTTTACACCCTCAAGCAGGGTTGCATTTTGGATAAGCGATGCTCCATCAATGGTAACATTTTCGCCAATATTTGTCTCGCGGATAAACTTTGCGCCAACAATGGTCGAATTTTTACCAACCTTTCCCATTGTTGAGCGCAAAGACTCTGCACGGCTAAGGGCGTGGTCTGTAAGTAGTTTTACGGTATCTTTTCTATGGCGGTACATTGCTGAGATATAAGCCTCTTGTGCTGTCAGGTCATTGTGTATTGCTACAGCACGACCCTCGTTGTCATTGACCGTAGAGACCATAACACCATTTCCGAAAGAGGACTCTTTGCGGCACTCAAGGCATGTTGTTGAGATAACCTTTGCACCACTACATATATGGTAGTTAGAGATAGTAGAGTCCAAAAGGGTTACTCCTGCCTCTATCTCTACCCTACCTCCAAAACGGCAATTCTGAATTGTGTTTATATCAAAATTATCATCCACAAAGAGTGTTTGCCAATCGTCTGCTCTATTGCCCGCGCTGCAAAGTATTGAAATTTCTGATTGTGTTAAATTTCTCATAAAAAACCTCCTCTTTTTAACAATCTATCTGCATCTGCCACAGCCTCTTTCATCCAGCGGTGGAGTGTTCTTAACTCTCTCTCTTCGCTTAATCTCCAATCTTTAACCTCATGGCGAATCCTCTCAGAGAGCATATATACAATTATAGCGGCACAAGCCGAGACATTTAGGCTCTCAACCATGCCACACATAGGAATTTTCAAAAACTCATCCGCCTCAGCTATCACTTCATCTGAAATACCCGTCTTTTCTGTGCCTAAAACGATGGCAAACTTGCCCTTTGTTACATCAAAACTCTCCGGCGTGCAACTTTGTCTATGTGGAGAGGTGGCAACAATACGATAACCTTCAGCCTTAAGGCTTTTTATAGCATCCAGGGTTGATGGGTGGCGGTGAATATCTATCCATTTGTCTGTACCCCTGACAATATTCACATTTGGGTTAAAGGTGCAAAGAGTCTCTACTGTATGCAGATTCTGCACACCAAAAGCCTCACAATGGCGCACAAGCGCACTTGCATTTTGGGGATGAAACATATTTTCAGCAAGCAGGGTCATATAGTCAGTTCGATTCTCTACAGCCCTTTTTAGTGTTGCAAATCGCTCCGGAAGGATAAATTCAGAGAGATATGTTATCTGTTGCGCTGCCTGCTCAAGGGTTATATTATTTTCTGTATTTATCATCTTCGTCAAGTATTTTTAGGTAGCTCTCATAGCGCGAGAAGGCAATTTTTCCATCTTTTACCGCCTCACAAACAGCACATCCTGGTTCGTGAGTATGTGTGCAGTTGTAAAAACGACACTCTCCAGCAGAGGCAATCATCTCAGGAAAATAGTGCCACAGCTCCTTATCATCAATATCTATCAATCCAAAACCCTTTATTCCCGGAGTGTCGATTATATATCCACCCTCTTCAAGTGGATAAATTGTCGAAAATGTTGTTGTGTGTTTTCCTTTGTGGAAAGACTCGGAAATCTCCCCTGTGCGAATATCCAAAGTGGGGTCTATAGTGCTTACAAGTGTTGATTTTCCAACACCGGAGTTGCCCGACACAAGGGTTACTTTATCTTTTAGCAACTCTTTTACGCAATCAACTCCGACACCTTGCGTGGCAGAGATATCTATAACCCGATAACCAGCACTATTGTATATGCTATGGAAAGCGTCAATCTCTTCGCTGTTTTCCAATAAATCTATCTTGGCAAGCAGTATTACAGCCGGCACTTTATACGCCTCACATGTTACAAGAAATCTATCCACAAACTCAAGGGCTGTAACAGGCTCTTTAAGTGTAACGACAATCATCGCCTGGTCTATATTGGCAGCTATAATATGGGACTCTTTTGAGAGATTGGAGGCGCGGCGAATAATATAGTTTCGGCGTGGCACGATATCAAAAATAAGCCACTCCTCTCCACCATCACTCTCACAGCGCACAATATCTCCCACAACAACAGGATTTGTCGAGCGTACACCCTTAAGACGGAGTTTTCCCCTGATGCGACACTTTATCCTCTCGCTGCCACACAAAACCTCATACCAGCTACCTGTGGCACGAACTACAAGACCCTCTTTTACCATCAGTTACAATCTTTATCGAGTGAATCAAACCATTTTACCACCGATTCTGAGAGTGCAGATACAGGTTTGAAGCTAATAGAGTTGTCTATATACTGCTTACTTACAATCTCCATCTTGTTGTTAAGCTGCTCGAAAAGCACAAAAACAACACTAAGTATAAGAAGATATTTAAGTATTGAGACCGCTATTCCAAGTATGGTGTTAATACCCCCCAAACCTATTGCGGAGAGTATTGACGACAACAACCTTGACAAGATTGCCACAAGAATTGCAACCGCGATAAAGGTAACAACAAAACCTACAATTTTTGCATACTTAGGGTCGAGTCTCAACAGCTCTCCCACCTGCTGGTCATACAACAATGCAACCACTATTCCACCCACAACACCGGCAATAGAGAAGAGTTGCGAAACAAAGCCATTGCGCCAACCAAAGAAGAGTGCAACAACGACAACTATTATGGTTATGATGTCAAAAATATTCATATTATTACGATTTAACACCACGAAGTTAGTGTTTTTTTCGACAATTTCCTATCTTTGTAGCAAATTAGAGATATTATGAAACGATTTTTGCTTGTTATACTCGCTATCACTCTTACTCTTTCCGAGTTGTCGGCAAGAGAGGTATATACACTCAACAACTCTTGGCGATTCTTCTTCAAAGATGAAAATTCGAGCGACAATGCCCGTTATATTCGCCTACCGCACACATGGAATACAGATGCGCTATCTGAGGGTGGCTCTCTTCGCCAAACAATGGCCTACTACCGCAGAACCCTCTTTGTTCCACAGGATTGGCAGGGCAAAAGGCTCTTTTTGCACTTTGGCGGCGTGATGAGCGTTGCTCAAGTGTTTGTAAATGGAGAACTTATTGGTTCACACCATGGCGGAAGGACAGCCTTTACAATGGAGATTACAAACTCTGTTCACTACAACACAGACAACACTTTGCTTGTTGAGGTTAGTAATGCTTACAGAGGCGATGTACTCCCTACCTCTACTGTTGAAAATCTCTATGGCGGAATTTATCGCGATGTTGAGCTTATTGTTACAGAGAGTACAACCGTATCTCCTCTATATTACGGCACAGATGGTGTTTTAGTACACCCTACAAAGGTTACAACAGAGAGTGTTGAGGGCAATGTCAGCATTGCGCTGCTGGGCAAAAAAGATGCCCTTTGCAATGTTACCCTTGATGTTGTCTCTCCGGATGGATATGTGGCAGATACAAAGAGTGTAAAGGCTAAAATCGACGGTAAACTGCTCTCTATCCCATTTATTGTTGACAATCCTGAGTTGTGGTCCGCACACCATCCTGCGCTATACCGCGTAGATGTTGTTGTGGGAAATGATACCGTAAGCGTTGCAACAGGTTTTCGCAAAATTGATATTACACCAGAGAAGCAATTTGCAATAAATAATAAACGGGTTGAAGTTCGTGGTGTAAACCTCTATCATGACAAGGGTGTTGTGGGTAATGCACTGAGCAAAAATGACTACAAACACATCTTTAACACCGTCTCAGATATGGGAGCAAATGCGATCCGCTCTGTGTCCGGACCTCACTCTCAGAGTCTATATGAAGAGTGTGATAAGAACGGAATACTTGTATGGATAGACTCTCCACTTGTGCAATCCGAGTTTTTGAGCGATATTGCCTACTACTCTTCAGATGTGTTCGAGAGTAATGGTAAGGAGCAATTTAAGGAGATTATTCTTCAGAATATCAACCACCCTTCTGTTGCTATGTGGGGTGTATTCTCACTACTCAAGGGTCGCTCTGCAAAACTACTCAATTATGTCAAAGAGTTGAACGCTCTTGCAAAGAGCCTCGACCCATCAAGACCAACAGTTGCCTGCAGTAATCAGGACGGAGATATAAACTTTATTACCGACCTTATTGTTTGGCAGCAAAATTTAGGCTGGGAAAATGGTGTTTTCGAGGACTTAGACCTGTGGCAGGGCGCACTGAAGAGCAACTGGAGCCATCTTGCTCAAGCTGTTTGTTATGGCGAAAGTAGAGCGAAGGCTCTATATGGCAACCATATTGGCAGCTACTCATACCCTCAAAGGGTGTCAGAGAGCTGGCAGACGGCTTTTCATGAAGGTTATATCACCCGCATAGACAAAGAGTTGTTCTGGGGTGTATGGGTAAATAGTCTATTTGACTTTGGTGCTGTACGCTATAATGGTGGTATTATAAATTCGGGAGCAGTTGGCTTTGACCACAACCAGAAAAGAGATACATATTATCTATATAGAACTCTGTGGAATTGCAAAAATCCAACTCTGCATATTGTAAGCAAAAACCGTGAAGTTAGAGCAAAAAATAGCCAGGTAATCAAGGTTTATAGCTCTAAAGGTGTGCCAACTCTTACAATAAATGGCGACACAATCGCACTTCACAATCGCTCGCAGGGCATCTTTGTTACAGACTCTCTTGTTATGAGTGGTCAGAATAATGTTATTGTTCAAGCAGAAGAGTTGCGCGACTCCACAACATTTACAATAGGAAACTATTTACGCAGAAAATAACACCTTTAGGGCGGTGGGTACTACAATTATTGTGTCGTTTTACCGCCCTTTATGGTCAATTCACCGCTTGGATTATTTTGTAAAATTTCACAAAAATAACCGCCACAGATACATTTCGGCACGAAAATTGTCTTGTTTTGCGCGGTTTTGTAAATATGTACTTTTCCCAATAAATTTGGTAGATTAAGGAAAGAGTGCTATATTTGCAGTAGAAAAATGATTTTTTAACTCTTAAAACACTTATTGCCTATAGGAAAAATTCTACTCTGAACACATTTAAGAAAGGAGAAGAATATGATTACTCAGATTGTGAGCGACAAAGAGTTGCTTAATCAGTATCTTGAGGGCGATAAGAGTGCTATTTCCACTCTGATAAATAAACACAACCGTCGTGTCCGAGACTATCTTTATACAATGGTCAAGGATAGGGATATTGCTGACGATATTGCACAGGAGACCTTTATAAAGGCTATCAAAGTGATAGACGAGGGTCGTTATACAGATAACGGCAAATTCCTCTCTTGGGTACTCCGTATTGCCCATAATCGCGCACTTGACTACTTCCGCTCACAGAAGACAAACACAAAAGTTAATGAGTCAAGCACAGGATATAATGTGCTTGGCACTATAAAGTATGCCGACAAGAGCGTTGAAGAGAGTATTATCAGTGAACAAACAGCTGCCGAAATTCGCTCCCTCGTAGAATTACTTCCCGAGGAGCAGAAAGAGGTTGTAATGCTCAGATACTACTCAGACCTCTCCTTTAAGGAGATTGCCGAGCAGACGGGTGTAAGTATCAACACCGCCCTCGGACGCATGCGATACGCACTGATAAATATGAGAAGGATGATAAAAGAGAAAAATTTAGCACTCTGCTAACAATAAACCATAGCGTCTATCCGTTGTAATGGTGTACACTCAATAGATAGCCTATGGAAAAACTCGACACCTTTACAGACAACGATGAACAACTTTTTTTGGATAATGTAATCTGCGGAGAGAGCGACTTGCTCTACCTCGATACACTACTCAGAGAGTGCTTAAGTCGCTAAACAACAACCCGCCTAAGTACCGTCCCTTTTCTGAAGAAAAGGAACACAAAAGACTTTCGGAGAAACTGCGTTTCTCTTGTGCTGATGCGGATTTAGGATAGCCTTGCGGCTATTACGCTATAAAATAGAGCCTTACACTTTCAAGCGAGCTTGAGTGTAGGCTCTATTTTCTACCGTACCACCTGCAGTGGTATTCCCTAAATCCGAGTACAGCGAAACTTAGTTTGTTCTGTTGGCGCGCTATTCTATGCCATTTAGGGCAGAAAGCCCGTTGTTATTAAATGTCATTTTTGTCATTATTCGCCGCGCGCTGTCCTTAGTGTCTCTAAGGACTTTAGGGTCTCTAAGGTCCTTAGGGACTATAGCGCGCCTAAATTAAAGTTCCCCCTCCACTAAATTAAAGTACCCAATTTGTTGTCAAAAGGTAGTAGTTGCAACGCTCGGTAAAAACTACAGCGATGGGCTGTACTTTTCGTACTGCTCATTGCTGTAGTTTTTATTAGCGGAAGCAAATGCTGCCTTTTCACAACAAATTAGTAATAGGTACCCTTAGGCGCGAATAGTAAGTACCCGAACTGAAAATATAGATAAAAATTATTGCTATTTTTTATTCCATATTTTGCAAGGGAGAGGCTTATATGTCCTGCTATACTGCGATATGTAATAGACACATCGGAGATATACTGCCAATTATCAGTAACACCGGCTTCGGCTCTACGATACATGCCATAGAATGCCGGGCGGAGGTATAGATTGTCAACGAGTCTAAATGTTGGCATTAGACCTGCTGCCACATATCTTGAGGAGTGATAATCCGGCATATACATCATTTGCGAGTGTGTTGTTGGGGCGAATTGTGGCAGTGATACACAAGTAACCCTTTGGTCTTCAAATAGTGGGTGGTTGGTATATACACCTTCGATGCTATAACCAAGAGAAAACCATGAACTCTCTGTAAATGGCAGATATTGTATCCAGGAAATTTTTGCTCCAAGCCATTTTCTCTGCTCTGAGAACTTATGGGTCAAGCCAAATTCAAACTCGTCAATCCATTTATCAACACCGTTGACATATATACCAGAAGCAGAGAGTCTGCTACCTTTTACCGGAGAGATTGGGTTGTCGAGGGTACTTCGGCGGAATTGCACCTGTGTTGCAAAGAAAGAGAATCTTGTTGGGTGTTTATCACCCTCAAAGAGATAATAGTTTTGACCTGCGTTAATTGTTGCCTGCAACAAAGAGGTGTTTGTTGTTGACAATCCGGCAGAGACAGAACCAAAAACTTCTCTATGTTTTTTTCTTAGTGTGTTATCAACAAGAGTGAGGTTTCCGTAGTTTCCATAAAGGGTATTTCTTACAGAGAAGATAAAGTTTGCATCAAAAAATACAGGGCGACGCGGAGCGATAAATATCCTGCCCCCAATCTTTCCGGAGTTATAAATTGGACCCAAATAGAGGTTTGCGCCTGCGGAGATTCCGAAGCGGTCTATATGCTCATACTGCACTCTGAGGCGCAGCTGGTTGTATGCTGTAGAGGAGAGTGAGCCGCCAACAATACTACTCAGGGATGGATGTTGGCTGAGTTGTATATAGGGGACAAAAATCTTCTTCTCCTTATCCCACTCAAAGCGAGGATACTCCATTTCAAAGTCGTTTTCGGCAAGAATATCATAGACACCTGAGCGAAAATCGGCAAAAGTTTTCAGTGAATCGTTATCTTTTTTACGAGCCAGCATGACCGCGCGAACATATCTCTCCTGCATAGGTGTTATTCCGGAGATTTTTGGTCGGGCAAGTGTCATATTTGGTTTTTGCAGATTAAACTTCAAGCGACGAGCCTCCATCTCTTCAAGGCTTCGGCGCGCGGGTATTGTTGCAAGAATTTCATCCATGCGCTCTATTGTGTCGTTGTAGCCCTGCTCGATAATTTGCTTAGCTTTATCAAACTCAAGCATACCCACATCCACTGCCCTATCCAAAAATATATTACCCTCTTGAGGCATATTATAGTCGGTATGGGTCATGATAAACATCATGGCTTGGTCAAGGACATTGCTATCTTGTGTAACATCTTTATTTCCGGATGTACACTTGACGCCGATGATATGAGCCGGTTTATAAAACTCTATCATATACTGCCATGGGAAGTTGTTGAACACTCCACCATCATACAGCAACATATCACTCTTCTTCAGAGGCTTAAAGACAAACGGGATAGACATGGATGCGCGAATAGACTCACCCAAATCGCCATTTTTGAAGATAATAGGCTCTCTGGAGTTCATATCTGCAGCCACACAGAAAAATGGGACCATCAGTCGGCTAAAATCACCATCACAGACCACTGTGGCTGGACGAAACAGCTCAGATAGGGCCAAATCAATCTGGGTTGAAGATATAATATCTGTCGGCAGATGCATGCGAGACTGCTCTTTAGGAATACCCTCTTGATACCTCTTTTTTTTGTGAGTCTCTGTTGTGTCGCGACCTATATCAAATCGCAAGGTAAAGATTGATGGTGGGTTATCCTCCTCGCGGTAATAACGATGGTGTTTGTCATCAATTTTACCGGAAACCCAGCGTTGCAAATCGCCCGACTCTGCAAGAACACGCATCTGCTCTGGGGTATATCCTGCAGCATAAAGACCTGCGATAATTGAGCCCATAGATGTTCCTGCAACATAGTCTATGGCAACATTATTCTCCTCCAAAGCTTGCAAAACGCCTATATGGTACAATCCCTTTGCCCCTCCTCCACTAAGAACGAGCCCTACCCCATCCGCAAAAACCATAGTCGGAAAGAGTATCGAGACTATAAATATTAGACATTTGCGTAACATTTCAGTAATTTTTTGTATTTTTGCCCATTACTACATAAACCGAGTGTAAAGGTATAAATTTTTGGGAAAATAAAAAACAATTTCGATATATGAATACCAAAATTAACGATTTATTGGTCAGAGTTGAACAATTCAACACAGACAATGCCGCAGAGATTGAGAACTTCCGCGTAAGCATGATTGGTAAGAAAGGAGAGCTTACAGCCCTAATGGAGGAGTTTAAGAGTGTTGCACCAGAGCTTAAGCGTGAGTATGGTCAGAAGATAAACGCCCTTAAGCAGGCTATTCTTGCAAAAATCGAGGCTCTTCGTGAGGCTGCTGCAGCAAAGGTCTCAGATGATGTAAAAATTGAGGATATGAGCCGCCCTGGAAGCTCTGAGCAACTTGGCTCTCGCCACCCTATCTCACTTGTTAAAAACGAGATTATCGAGATTTTCTCTCGTTTGGGTTATACTGTGGCTGATGGTCCGGAGATTGAGAACGATTTTCATGTGTTTTCAGCCCTCAACTTTCCTCCAGAGCATCCTGCACGCGATATGCAGGACACCTTTTTTATTGAAAAAGAGTCTTCAGAGCCAAGTCAGAACGATATTCTGTTGCGTACCCACACTTCATCTATACAGGTGCGTACCATGGAGCGTCAAAAGCCGCCAATTCGTGTAATCTGCCCTGGTCGAGTATTTAGAAATGAGGCTATATCTTATCGTGCGCATTGTATCTTCCACCAGATTGAGGGTCTTTATATCGACAAAAATGTCTCTTTTGCAGACCTTAAGCAGTCTCTGCTCTACTTTGCTAAGGAGCTCTTTGGTGAAAACACTCAGATTCGTATGCGTCCGTCATACTTCCCGTTTACAGAGCCATCTGCTGAGGTTGATGTCTCTTGTAACCTCTGTGGCGGTAAGGGTTGTCCTGTCTGCAAGGGTACAGGTTGGTTAGAGATTCTTGGTTGTGGTATGGTTGACCCTAATGTGCTTATAGCCAATGGAATAGACCCTAAAGAGTATTCCGGCTTCGCGTTTGGTATGGGAGTTGAGAGAATTGCCATGTTGAAGTTTGGAGTAAAGGATCTTCGTCTCTATTTTGAGAATGATGTCCGTTTCCTCCACCAATTTGACAGTGTACTATAATGAGAAAATGGGCTGTTTATATCTGCGCAATGTTGCTTTTGTGTGGGGTTTTTGCTCCACACACCACTATTGCGCAGGATAACAAAGCCCTTATTTTATATACCGATGCACTAAAAAGGCTTACCATCCACGGCGACAGTGTTGAGGCTCTGCGTCTTACAAAAGAGGCTCTTGTTCAAGATTCGCTTTATGCCCCTGCAAACTATCTTCTTGCGCGATTAGAGCAGGACCCAAAAGCTGCTTGGATTGCCTCAGAAAGGGCTTTTGCAGAGGATACAACAAATATCCACTACCTTGCTTTGGTTGGAGAAAAGAGCCTTAGGGCAAATGAATACAGCAGGGCAAAACAGGTATATAATCGCCTTATAAAAGATAGTGATGAGCCTGAACATTTCCGCATCTTAGCTGCCCTCTACAGTTTTTCAAAAGAGCCTAAAAAGGGTATTGCGGTGCTTGATTCGGCAGAGGTGCGCTTAGGTAGAATCGACTTTTTCAGCCGCATGAAACAACAGCTCTACTTAGATAGTGGAGAGGCCGACAAAGCCCTATCTGAGGCGCAAAAGATTGTTAATGAGGCTCCATATAACCCCGAAAACCATATAATGCTGGCAAATCTCTATGCAGAACTGCGTGCAGATTCGCTGGCAAACGACTCTTTTAGTCGGGCGATAAAGATTGACCGCAAGAATCCTTCTACATGGTTTGAGTATGCCGCCTATCTTGATAGTCGCAATCGTCATGGAGAGATGTTGCTTGCTTGGCGAAGTGTAATTGATATAGAGGATGTGCCTCTTGATACTAAAAAGCGTATAATGCGCAGCATAACCTCTAAATTGGACTTTTACAAAAACTATTTTCTACTTGCTGAGACAATTATCTCTCGTCTGTATGAACTATATCCCGATGATTTAGAGATTACAGATGCCTATGCAACACATCTTATTGCCGGAAATAGAAGTGAGGAGGCTCTGCAGATTTTCAAAAAGAGGGTTAACACCTCCACAGCTCCAACAAAGCAGGATTTAGGTCGAATTTTAGAGATTGAAAACTACTTAAACAGGACAGACTCACTCTCAAAATATGTCAATATTGCCGTGCAACACCATCCTGAGGTCTCCGATTTCTGGGAAATGAAGGCGTGGTTACAGATGCGCAAAAAGGATAATGCCGGAGCGATTACAACTCTTAAGTCTGCATTAAAATATGCACCAGACAGCATTTCTCGCAGCTCTCTTTGGGGAAGTATTGGCGACCAATACAATGAGTTAGGGGAGACAAAAAAATCATACGCTGCCTATAATAAAGCATTGTCGTACAACCTAAAAAACTCTCTTGTTCTAAACAACTATGCCTACCATTTAAGCGTAACGGGCAAAAACCTTAAAAACGCTCTTCAGATGGCAAAAAGAGCGACAGAACTCTCTAAAAGCAACCCTACATACCTCGACACCCTTGCTTGGGTTTACTATAAACTTGGGGAGTTTGAAGAGGCAAAAAAGGTAATGCAGCTTGCAATGAGTTTTGACAAAGACAACTCAAGCGAGCTTGCACTACACTATGGGGATATTTTGGAGGCTCTTAACAAGACTTTTATGGCTCAACTTTATTGGCGAAAGGCCTTAGAAAGGGGTGCTGATGCAAAAGAGGTTGAGAAGCGTATAGAGGCCCAAAAAGCGCGATTAGCGGCTGAAAAAACCGAAAAATAGATGAAAAAGCTCCTTCTTGTCATACTGCTGTCAACGGCTTTCTCTTTTCTCCTGTCGGCTCAAGGGGATGAGGGCGCGTTGCGTAAAACTATTGACCAATTAGAGGCAAGTATTGCAAAAGAGGAGAAGGAACTCTCCCGTCTAAAAGCTGGCAAGGCCTCAAAACAAAAACTTGTAAACTCTCTTGCTCGCCAAATAGAGAAGAGAAATGCGCTTATAAACGCCAGAGATCGTCAGATAAAACAGCTGAATAGCGATATTTCTAAAGCCGAAAAAAGGGTAGGGGAGTTGTCTTCAACACTTTCCGCACTTGAAAAAAATTGCGCACAGCTTGCTGTCGAGGCTTATCGTAACTATAAGAATAACAACTCTTTAGCCTATATTTTATCAGCATCTACTACACTTGAAACCGCACGCCGCATAGCCTCGCTACGCAGTGCCACACTCTTTAGACAAAGTCAAATAGAGAGGCTCTCTATAGCCCGCGAAGATGTTAGAAAAGAGCGTGAAAACCTTGCCACAAAGCGCGAAGAGGTTGCTGCAGCAAAGAAAAAGCTCGATAAACAGAGGGCTAAAATGCGCGAAGAGAGAGACCTTGCAAAGGCGACAATTCGACAGATGTCGAAAAAAGAGCAAAGGGTACAAGCCTCTATGGCAGAGCATGAAAAACGCCTCAATGCTGCCATTTCTGAGCTAAGAAAACTCTCAAAGGGAAATACTACGGGAGGAAAGTTTACCCTTTCTACAAGGGGTCTGAAAATACCGGTTTCCGGAGGTAGGGTAGTGCGCTATAATGGTAATACTGCAGAGATTGTCGGCAGCAAAAACTCTGCTGTAAACAGTATCTTTGAGGGCAAGGTAATGAAGATTTCACGAAATAAAATTAACAACAAATACGATGTCTATATCGCGCATGGAGAGTATATTTCATCTTATGCAAACCTCTCTGCTGTATCTGTAAAACAGGGCGAAACGGTAGCAAAAAACCAGAAAATTGGAACCATAGCAACAATGGTAAACCCATCAACAATGGAGGTTGAGTATAAGATTCTATTTGCAATACACGCCCCAAGCGCAAAGACTGTAATGAAGGCTTCAAATCTGTTTAGGTAGGTTCTATAAATTAGGTCAAGGCTTTTTTGAATTTACCTAAAAGAGAGAAATTATTGATTACTAACACCTTTAAGTAATGGATATCAACTACTACTGCGAACAGTGTAACTATCGCCTGACTCAAAAGCGCGCCATAAGAGCGTGGCTCAGAGAGGTGGCTTTATCTGAAGGGGGTTATACAATAGGGGAGATAAACTACATCTTCTGTCCCTCTGATGTACACCGAAAGATGAATATCAATTTTGTCGGACACGACTACTTTACAGATATTATTACTTTTGATTATTCTGAGCTTGGCGAAGGTTATATTTCTGGCGATATATATATTGATTATCAGACTGTTGCAGATAATGCCAAGATATATAAAACCACATCACGACTTGAGATGTTAAGGGTTGTGGTACATGGTGTTTTACACCTCTGCGGACAGGGGGACAAAACCCCGGAAACAGAGGCGCAA
Source organism: Alistipes sp. (assembly GCA_017507075.1). GTDB lineage: Bacteria > Bacteroidota > Bacteroidia > Bacteroidales > Rikenellaceae > Alistipes. The sequence goes on from JAFWBN010000013.1 coordinate 28,042, forward strand.
ATGCACGCCAAAGAGGATAAATATCTGGCTTTGTTTCACAAAAATTTCGAGTAACAATGAGGTATGATGTAATTGTTATCGGTGGTGGACACGCCGGCTGTGAAGCAGCAAGTGCGGCGGCTCGAACAGGAGCAAAGACACTGCTGCTGACTATGGATATGACCAAATTTGCCTCTATGTCATGCAATCCTGCTATCGGTGGCGTGGCAAAGGGTCAGATTGTGCGCGAAATTGACGCATTAGGAGGTCTTACGGGTATTATTACCGACCTTACAACCATACAATTCAGGATGCTTAACCGCTCTAAAGGTGCTGCAATGTGGTCGCCTCGCGCACAATGTGATAAGAGCAAGTTTTCTGCAGAGTGGAGACACCGCCTTGAAAACACCAAAAACCTCTATATTTGGCAAGATTCTGTCGTAGAGATACTCTTTGATACAACAGCAGAGAAAACCCGCGTAAAGGGCGTAAAAACGCAAATGGGCGTGGTTTTCGAGGCTACGGCAGTTGTTCTTACCGCCGGAACCTTCCTCTCTGGCTTGATGCACTGCGGAAAAATGTGCGCAAGCGGTGGTAGGGCAGGAGACGCCGCCTCTTTTGGAGTAACCGAATCGCTTAAAAGTGTCGGCATAGAGGTTGGTCGCATGAAGACAGGCACACCTGTACGACTCGATGCAAGAACGATAAATTTTGAGGCCATAGAAGCCCAATATGGTGATGAAAATCCATCAAAATTCTCCTTTTCAGAAGAGACCGAAGCGGTAAAAGAGCAGTTGCCATGCTTTTTGGTCTATACATCCAAAGAGGTACATGACATCTTAAGAGAGGGCTTTGAAGATTCGCCCCTTTTTAACGGAACAATTAAGGGTATTGGCCCTCGATACTGCCCAAGCATAGAAGATAAATTACGCACCTTTGCAGACAAGGAGCAACATCAGTTATTCCTTGAGCCTGAGGGAGTTACGACAAATGAATACTATCTGAACGGCTTCTCATCTTCTCTTCCATATCAGGTGCAATTAGATGCTTTGCACAAGATTATCGGTCTTGAGGATGTGCATGTTTATCGTCCGGGATATGCTATTGAGTACGACTATTTTCCACCTACACAACTTTGGCACTCTTTAGAGAGTAAGGTTGTAGAAAACCTCTATTTTGCAGGTCAGGTAAATGGCACAACGGGCTATGAAGAGGCGGCAGCACAAGGTCTTATTGCCGGAGTAAATGCTGCACGCCGCACCCGAAACGAGGAAGCTGTTGTTTTGGGTAGAGACGAGGCATACATCGGCGTACTTATCGACGACTTGGTAACAAAGGGTGTTGATGAGCCATATCGTATGTTTACATCAAGAGCGGAGTACAGAATCTTGCTCAGACAAGATAATGCCGATATAAGACTTACCCCTCTTGGTTACAAACTTGGGTTGATTTCTGAAAAAAGATACAAAAAATTTGTCGAAAAAAAATCACTTTTAGAATCGCTTATTTGTTTTACTCACGAACAGAGTGTCAAAATATCGGAAATTCAAGACTATCTAATTTCTCTCGGTTTACCACCTGCAACACAGGGTAGAAAAATTTTTGATTTTGCTTTGCGAAACGAAATTACACTGCAAAACCTCATTAGTGTACTTCCAAAACTTCGCAAATTTATAGAAAAAAACAACATAACCCCCGAAATTATCGAAGAGGCTGAGATTGAAATAAAATATAGTGGTTATATCGAAAGAGAGAGAGGCGTTGCCGAAAAACTACACCGTTTGGAGAATATCACAATCCCAAAAGAGTTTGATTTCTCTGCAATGCAGTCTCTAACAATCGAGGCACGCCAAAAACTTACGCGAATAAAACCTACAACAATAGGGCAGGCATCCCGAATACCCGGAGTCTCTCCTGCTGATATAAATGTTCTATTGATGAAGTTTGGAAGATAATGTTCCCCGTGGAACACAAAAAAAAAGGGAGTGTCTAATAGTTTTTTAGACACACCCCTTTTTGTTAGACAATTTCTTTTTCTATTACTCTACAACAACCACCCAGCCATGCTTGTCTTCTGCTCTACCATATTGTATATCCTGCAAACTATGATAGAGGTCAAGCAAAACAGGCCCGACATCGTCTCCAAAATGGATAGTTTTGCCCGTTTCTGGGTCGAAAACATTACCAAGAGGTGTGATTATAGCACCCGTTCCACAAGCTCCACACTCTTCAAAAGTTGGCAACTCTGCAATATCCACAGGTCTCTGCTCTACCATAAAACCCTTATCTTCAGCAAGTTGCATCAATGAAGCGTTTGTTATAGATGGAAGTATTGATGGAGATTTTGGTGTGATATACTTATTCCCTTTTATTGCTATAAAGTTTGCAGCACCACACTCCTCGATATACCTATGTTCTATACACTCGGTGTATAACACCGCTTTATAACCCAAATTGTGAGCCTCCTGACAAGAGAGCATGCTTGAGGCATAATTTCCACCTACCTTCACATCACCTGTTCCAAGCGGGGCAGAACGGTCTTGGTTTCTATTTATAATAGCATTTATCGGATGTATTCCCTCTTTGAAATATGGTCCTGCGGGTGTTGCAAACACACAAAAACCAGCCTCATCATAAGCTTGAACCGAAAGACAAGGTCTTGTACCAAACAACACTGGGCGCACATATAGAGCCGCGCGAGAGTGATAAGGTGGTAAAAATTCGAGATTTCTACGGACAATATCCACACAACTCTCCACAAATTTCTCTTCCGAAACCATTGGTAGGCAGAGTTTTTTTGCGCCTGCCGCCATGCGCTTTGCGTGCGCGTGTGGACGGAACAGCCTCACTTTTCCATCCACACCACGAAACGCCTTTATACCCTCAAACGCCTGAAGACCATAATTCAGACATGCAGAGGACATGTGTACCGGAATATATTCGTCTGTGGTATAAAAATTCTCACCCCAGACGCCATCCTTAAAGTAGCAGCGAACATTTTCGCCTCCGGTAGAGTTAAAGTCAAATTCTAACTCATCCCAATTTAATTCCATTTTTCTTCTTTTTTGTGTTCCACGGGGAACATTAACCAACCATCGAACCCGCTTTAACCGCCTCAGAAGGCTGTACAAGGCGTAATGCGCCGGTTGCATCCTCTGCCATAAGAATCATACCTTGAGAGAGAATACCCTTTAGTTCGCGTGGTGCAAGGTTTACAAGAACAAGCACCTGCTGTCCAACAAGCTCCTCTGGTGTGAAATGCTCGGCAATACCTGAAACTATTGTTCGCTGGTCTATACCTGTGTCAACGGTGAGTTTGAGCAGTTTCTTTGTCTTAGCAACCTTCTCTGCTGCAAGAATTGTAGATACTCTGATGTCCATCTTTTGGAAATCATCAAAACTACACTCCTCTTTCTGTGGCTCTGCCTTAACCTCCGCAGCTGCATTTGCCGCCTTTGTTGCCTCAAGTTTATCAAGTTGACGCTGGATTACCTCATCCTCTATCTTCTCAAAGAGAAGTGTCGGCGTGCCAATGGTGTGTCCCTCGGCGATAAGATTCATAGAACCGAGGCTCTCCCAAGAGAATTTATCAACAGCAAGCATAGAGAGAATCTTTGCTGCAGAGAACGGCATAAACGGTTCAATTGCTGTAGCAATGTTTGCAGTAATCTGCAATGCTATGTTAAGAATTGTCTTAACTCGCTCAGTATCAGTCTTTACCACCTTCCAGGGCTCAGAATCTGCAAGGTATTTATTACCTATTCTTGCAAAGTTCATAGCATCTTTCAATGCCTCACGGAAGCGATAGTTCTCGATATTATTCTCAAGTTGTGTTTTGATTGTTGACAGCTCGGCAATAGTCTGTTTGTCATACTCTGTAAGCTCTCCGCAAGCAGGAACAACGCCTCCATAATATTTCTGAGTAAGGACAAGGGCTCTATTTACAAAGTTTCCAAGCACAGCGACAAGTTCGTTATTATTGCGAGCTTGATAATCCTTCCAAGTAAAGTCGTTATCCTTTGTTTCTGGAGCATTTGCACAGAGAACATATCTCAAGACATCCTCTTTTCCTGGCATCTCCTCAAGATACTCGTGCAACCAAACGGCCCAATTTCTTGATGTTGAAATTTTATCTCCCTCAAGGTTAAGGAACTCGTTTGATGGCACATTTTCAGGCAGAATATACTCTCCGTGAGCCTTGAGCATAGATGGGAAAACAATACAGTGGAATACAATATTATCTTTGCCGATAAAGTGTACAAGTTTTGTGTCTTCGCTCTTCCAGAACTTCTCCCAATATGGTGTAAGTTCCTTAGTAGCAGATATATAGCCAATTGGAGCATCAAACCAAACATAGAGAACTTTTCCCTCAGCACCCTCAACAGGTACAGGAATACCCCAATCCAAATCACGGCTTACAGCACGAGGTTGCAATCCTCCATCGAGCCAACTTTTGCACTGTCCATAGACATTTGTCTTCCACTCTTTGTGTCCATCCAAAATCCACTCTCTGAGCATCTGCTCATACTCGTTCAGAGGCAGATACCAGTGTGTTGTAGATTTTTTTACAGGAACAGAGCCCGAAAGGGTAGAGTGTGGCTCGATAAGTTCATCCGGAGAGAGTGTTGAGCCGCAAGACTCGCACTGGTCTCCATAAGCACGCTCATTTCCACATTTTGGACATGTACCCATAATGTAGCGGTCTGCAAGGAACATCTTTGCCTCCTGGTCATAATACTGCTCAGAAGTCTGTTCTATAAACTTTTTATCATCATACAGTTTACGGAAAAAGTCAGAAGCTGTAACTGTATGCATATCAGAGGATGTTCGAGAATATATGTCAAAAGATATACCCAAACCCTCAAAAGAGTTTTTAATTATCTGATGGTAGCGGTCAACAACCTGCTGAGGTGTTATACCCTCCTTTTTAGCCTTTATTGTAATAGGCACACCGTGTTCATCGCTACCGCAGACATGTATAACCTCTCTGCCACGAAGACGAAGATAACGGGTGTATATATCCGATGGAATATATACGCCTGCAAGGTGTCCGATATGTACCGGTCCGTTGGCATAAGGAAGTGCCGAAGTAACCAAATATCTCTTAAAATCTTTAGCCATAATATACCTTATATTTATTTTAGCGACAAAGTTACTACTTTTTTTCATATCTTTGTCGTTATAAACGATATTAAAAAGATATGGAAAGAGATATTAGAGCTATTCTTGCCACCGTATCACATCCTGAGACGGGCGAAAATCTTGTAGATGGGGGCTTTGTAGATAGTATTTCTGCTACAGAAGAGAAGATAACTGTAGCCCTGCGTTTTCGCAAAAGCAGAGACCCTTTTGCCATCAAGATAAAAAATAGGGTAGAGGCTCTACTTAAAGAGAGATATACAGAGGCTGTTATTACCGTATTTGTCAAAGAGGTTGACAATAACGCAGCCAAGAAAAAGGAGCAAATTGACGATATGCACCGCCATACAACCACTTCAAATGTCTCAAAAGTCGTCGCAGTGGCTTCTGGAAAAGGTGGGGTTGGTAAATCTACCGTAACCTCTAATCTTGCCACTGCTCTTTCTTCTTTTGGTTATAAAGTGGGTGTTTTGGATGCCGATATTTACGGTCCTTCGCAAGCAAAAATGTTCGGTGTCGAAGACTATCTTCCTGATGCTGTGCAAATTGACGGTAGAGACTATATTATTCCTGCAGAGGTAGAAAATATCAAAATTATTTCTATCGCTATGTTTATCCGTCCTACAGATGCTCTGCTCTGGAGAGGCACTATGGCAAACAGCGCACTTAGGCAGCTTATTCACCAAACAGCTTGGGGAGAATTGGACTATTTGCTTATAGACTTACCTCCAGGAACAGGGGATATACATCTGTCAATAATTTCTGAATTGTCTATTGATGGAGCAGTTATTGTCTCTACTCCTCAGCAAGTTGCTGTAGCTGATGTTGTTAGGGGTGTTGAGATGTTTAGAAATCCTAATGTTTCAATACCTGTTTTGGGTGTTATAGAGAATATGGCATGGTTCACTCCAAAGGAGTTACCTAATAACAAATACTACATCTTTGGAGAGGGTGGAGCAAAGAGATATGCCGAAAGTGTAGGAGTTGATTTATTGGGGCAAATACCTATAATTCAATCAATTATGGAGGGTTGCGACAGTGGAAAACCGGCTTTTTCAACAGATAGCGAGACAGAGAAGTATTATAGACAAACGGCTCAAAAAATTGTTGATAAGCTATCTACAAACTGTTAACTTTGTGTAGATAAAAGTTGATAACTTTTTAGTTACTTTTCTTTGTTTACAAAAGCAAAAAGTTTTCAAAATTTATTACCATTTTATAACTCTTAAAAAGGAGGCAAATGTTAATAAAAAAGTGTGTTTATATGTTGAAAACAACTATTAACAACTGTTAAAAACTTTTCTTAAACGCTACTCTTCAAGCAGTTATGAAAGATAAAAAAAGAAGTTGTAAAAAGATAGTAACACTTGCTATTTTCAAAAAAAGTTACCAACACTTTCAACACCTTTTATTGTTATTGTTAAGTATATATTTTTATATATTTATTTATAATTAAAATTTTGAATAATATCTAAAAACAAAAAATATGGTTGATAACTTTGCCGCGCTTGCTCTTCGTATTGCGCAACTAAAAAAGGAAAAAGATGCAGTGATTCTTGCCCACTACTACACCACTCCCGAAGTTCAGGCTGTGGCAGATTTTTTGGGCGATTCGCTAGCC
>JAFWBN010000175.1 GCA_017507075.1 Alistipes sp.
CTTCGCCAAGATTTGCACACCAAGCAAAAGCCGGGTATTTTTTTTGCCAATCAACGATAGCTTTCACTTTTCTCATGTTATAAGTTCCGCTTGTATTGCTATTTGCTCCAATTAGGCGTTTTTGTTCTTGCTCATATTTATCTGACGACCACTGGAGTCTTTCACTACTTTGTGTCATGCTTACAATCTTGCCGCGTTTGCCATCTGCACTAACCTCAAAGACTACACCCTCTTTTATCCCGTCGTTGTAGTAATCGCCGACCTTGTAAGGTGCGGAGGTTATGCCACCCTTTTGAGCGGGTTGATTTTGATTTATGACACCCTCGAGGGTTGCATTTAGATTTATGGTTTTATTTTCATCAACTGTAATTTTATAGTTCTTTGGTACATGCCCATCTTTGGAGACAACTACAGTATGTTCACCCTTAAGAATATCTGTCAATTCAAGAGGTGTTCGACCCACCGCCTTGCCGTCAAGTGTAACATCTGCCATAACAGGCGAACTTGTGATAACAAGTGAGCCTGTGATAGCCTTTGGGGCCTCAAGGGTATAGAACTGCATAGATGGCGTAGAGCCGATATGTTGTGTCATAGCCGATGGGGTATATCCCTCTTTGCGAGCCTCGAAGAGGTAAGTTCCCGTAGAGAGTGGACCGCGCCAAAAACCGTTCCCCTTTTTGGTGTTATTAACCCAAATTTCGGCATTATCCGGAGCTGTAATATCTATAGTTGCAAAGTCTGCCATAAGTGCCGGATTATGCACAGTGGTTTTATTGTCAGCAATAATCACTGTAGCCTGATAAGGTTTGTACATCTCCTTAATAATGCGCACAGAGTGTTTGCCACTCGGCAGTCCATTGCTTGTAATAGGAGCTGTACCTATAAATTTATCATCCACATACACCGCCGCACCGTCAACATTACTACCTTTAACTGCAAGATAGCCGAAGGCTGGAGAGAGTGTAATAATCTTCTCTACCTTTGCACCCGAAACTACAAATGTTCCGCTCTGTTCATAATAGTCGGCAGCAGACACAGTGTAGGGGTATGTTCCATTTTCGAGCATAAGCGTTACCGCTCCATTGTGCAGAGCCTGAACGCGATTATCAATTGTTAAAATAGCATTTTGCGGCTCAACAACAAAGACTACAAACTGAGGCTTTGACTCCTCTATATTGATTGTCTGACGAAAAAGAATTGAATTTTTATTTACATCAATACTCTGTTCTCTGCTTAAATTGCCATACACAATCTTTAAGCTGTGATTGCCAATCATAACATCAGAGATTGTACAGCTCATATTGTTATCTGTCTGACCCTTAAAAACATTGTCAAGATAGACATCTGCACCTACAACATTTGTATTTATAACAATTGAAAAACTCTGATTAAGGTACGACTCAAGGTAATACTCTTTATCAGCCTCAAGGTCAAGGCAAACCTCGTTTGAGTCGCCAAATTCGTTGTGATGGAAGTAGAAACGGGTCTGCGGTTTGGCGGTCATCTCGATAATCAGTCCGTTGTCGTATTCCGCTGTCTTACACTTCATTACGGCGTTGTTGGTTATCGGCTTAACCTCTATACCGTCGATTTCCGCCTTTGTCATGCGGTTGATTTTGACCTTCAGTCGCGCGCAAGGTCTTTTTGAGTAATCCAAACCTATAGGGTCGATATTTACGCCCGTAAGTGCGTCAGTCTGCACTGCACGAAATGATTTCTGCTCTATAACGATACTCTTCTCGGCTTGAGCCGCTACAGAAAAGGTGATAAATATGGAGATAAGTATCGTAAAAAGTCGTTTCATAGGGGTATAGTTTTTACAAAGGTAACGAAAAGTGCAGAATATACAATCGCAGCCAACTAACTTTTCAAAAAAAATATTACTTTTGTAGCTGTTATGGGCTTTATTGAACTCTTTTTAATAGCCGTAGGGCTCTCTATGGATGCTTTTGCTGTGGCAATAGGCAAAGGACTCTCTGTGCAGAGAGTAAAGCCACAACAGGCTCTGATAACAGGGCTATGGTTCGGCGTTTTTCAAGCACTGATGCCCCTAATCGGCTTTTTCTGCGGCATAAGCTTCTCGGATTTTGTAGAAAGCGTTGACCATTGGATAGCCTTCGTACTATTAGGCGCAATAGGGTTTAATATGATTCATGACTCATTTTCCCACAACGAAGAGACAAACAACAGTAACTTTACATCCCGCATAATGCTGCCCCTCGCTGTTGCAACAAGTATTGACGCCCTTGCCGTAGGTGTATCCTTCGCATTTATAAAAGTGGATATTATACCCGCAATATCAATAATCGGCATCACAACACTAACACTCTCATTTATAGGTGTTTATATAGGAAACATATTCGGCAGCCGCTACAAATCAAAAGCCGAATTTATGGGCGGCGCACTGCTTATCCTAATGGGTATAAAAATCCTTATCGAACATACTCTGTAAAATCGCACGACAACTATACAGCTTAAGTACCGCCGCTTTTTGAAAAAAGCGGCACCAAAAACTTTCGGAGAAACTGCGTTTCTCTTGTGCTGATGCGGATTTAGGATAGCCTCGTGGCTATTACGATAAAAGATAGTCTATCTTTCGGTTTCAAGCAAGCTTGACCTTAGAAGACTATCTTTTCTCGTACCATCTTCGATGGTTTTCCTAAATCCGAGTACAGTGAAACTTAGTTTGTTCTGTTACGCGCTATTGTATGTTATTGAGGGCTGAAGGCCCGTTGCTATTAAATGTCATTTTTGTCTCCGTCGCTCAATTAAAGTTCAACCTCCGCCAAATTAAAGTACCTACCCAATTTGTCGTCAGAGTGGTGCATTTACAAGGCTCGGCTAAAAAGACAACGAAGGGCTGTACTATGCGTACTGCCCTTTGTTGAATTTTTAGTTAGCCGATGGAAATGTGCCACTATCACGACAAATTATTTGTAATTTGAAAAATTATATATACCTTTGCATTTGTAAAAGGTGTCTCAATATTCTAAAAATATCGAGATGAAAAGGAAATCCGGTGAGAATCCGGAACAGTACCTGCTGCTGTAAGTTCCTGCCTACAAGGCACTAAACCTCTTGCACAAAGCCATTGGGAAACTGAGAAGGCGCAAGAGTCGGAACAAGTCAGAAGACCTGCCTTTGCGATGATGATTTTGAAACCTTGCAGGATAACGGGGTAAAAATCAAGGCTATTCCGGCAAAAAGGCGCGCATACTTGCAGTGGAGAGTTTTGATATAACACCGTAATCCGAAAAAGGTTACGGTGTTTTTATATTATTAACTTTCTAACAGGTTTATTAGAAAATGAAAAAATTTTTGACTTTTGCAGTAGCTGCACTACTTGGTATTGCAGTTCAAAGTTGCAGTTACGACGACTCTGCCCTTTGGGAGGCGATGGATGAGGCAAACGAGAAAATCGAGCAGAACAGCAATGATATTGCTACCCTTTCTGCCTTGGTCGATGCTCTAAACAAGGGCAAGGTGATTATCTCTACCCAGACAACAGACGAAGGTGTTGAGTTGACTTTCAGCGACAACTCCAAAGTTGTTATTAAAAATGGTGCCAATGGTAAAGATGGTGCCGACGGCAAGGATGGCGAGAACGGAAAAGATGGTAAAGACGGTAAGGATGGTGCCGACGGAAAAGACGGAACTAACGGTAAAGATGGTGCTGATGGAGAGGATGGCGACTCGTTCTTTGTATCGATTGTAGAGGATGAGACAACAGTAACAATTACTCTTGCAGATGGCAGAGTGATAGTTTTGCCAAAGGCTAATGCCGACAAGGAAGAGGAGTCTAATGTAAGGGTTTTGACTTTTGAGGATAGTGATGCTAAGTTTACTCCATACACACTTGAATATGCCGGTGTTACAGTAAATTGCTGGAGTGATTTAATTGACACAATGCAGTATGGAGGTTCACTTCTCTACGGAGATATGATGACGCCTCACACATACTATTGGTATGATGAGGGAAATACAGAGCTTGCGCACAGCTGTACTATTCCATATTGGACAGGTGGTCATGCATTGTCAAACTATGTAATTGCAGACTATACAACACTACCTGAGGGTTACTATGGTTGGTATGAGTTGCAACTTGCAACACCTATTGGTGGCAACAATGGCTCTGCGAACTTCTGTGTTCACAATGGTTATGTAGATGGTTTTAACTCTGGTATTTATGATGCTCAGTTACAGGGCTTTGCCTTTGTTGATGGCATAGAGAGGGTTATAGACCACATGTATATAACCAATATAAACTATACTCTTAATTCTCTGACTTATGGAGACGGTTTCTGCTCAGCAGCAACAGAGAGTACCTACTACAAAGTTATTGCATACGGCTATGATTTACAGGACAATCTGACCGGAAGTGCAGAGTTTACGCTCTGTCAGGGCAGAGACATTGTTGACAGTTGGCAGAAATTTGACCTCTCATCGCTTGGCAAGGTGGCCTTTGTAGCCTTTAACTTTGAGGCCTCAGACGACCTGAAGGGTAGCTACGGACTTAATGCTCCGGCATACTTTGCATACGACGATGTTTGTGTGAGATTTGAATAGATAAAAGATATATGAGACTACTTATTACTATACTCTGCTTTGCTCTCGGTGCGCTATCCTGTAATAGGGATGGCGTAATCGAGGCAGAGGGTACAGCTCCGCAAATTACACTCGACTCACCGACAGGTATATACACCATTAAAGTTGGGGAGAGTGTTACAATCAGTCCAAAATACCTCAACACAGACTCTTCAACGGCCTATAGTTGGACTATTGATGGCAGTGTTGTCTGCACAGAGCCGACATATACTTTTCATGCCACAACAACAGGAGAGGTATATATTCAAATAGAGGCTGCAAACCTCTATGGCTATGCAAAAGAGGAGTTAAGGGTTGATGTTACAGAGCTTGAGGTGCCGGCAGTTACAATCTCTGCAAATCAGAGTATGACATTTGCCATAGGCTCTAACTACCTCTTCAGAGCATCTGTAAAGCAGACTTCACTGCAGACAACTGTAGTCTGGAGGCTCAACAATGAGGTAGTATCAGAGGGTACAAGCTATCTGTTTGAGGCTACGCAGGCAGGGGTATATACACTCACCGTTACTGCATCAAATAGTGATGGGCAGAGTAGTGATAGTGTAGAAATAAGTGTCTTTACAGTAGAGCAAATGCCGTTTGTGTGGGAGTTTGCAAGCGACCACTTTTCTGCAGTTGTTGGGCGAGAGTGCATAATTGAGCCTATACAATGCAGTGATGCAGAGGGTGTTACATACTATTGGCAATCAGACAATCAGCCTACAGATGTAAGCCGAGAGCATTACTACACCTACACTCCGCAGAGCCGTGGAAGGCATACAATCAAAGGTGTTGCCTCTGTTCTTCGTGGAGAGGAGTCTATAGTTGTTAGCAAGCTGTTTACCGTTGATGCATACGAGGAGAGTGAGTTTTTCCGTCCCGCAACAGAGTCGAGTTCAAAGGGTTGGGCAAAGGTTTATGACTACACCCCCGCTCCAGGACAATTTATAAACGACAACTACACAGCCACAACACCATCTGAGGCGTGCCAAATTGCCGAGGAGAAGATGAAGGCAGGCAGTTATGTCAGTTTAGGTGGCTTTGGTGGTTATATTGTTGTGGGATTTGACCACAGCATATCCAATATTGAGGGGTATGATATTGTTGTAGGCGGAAATTCGTTTGACAGCTCCTCAGAGCCGGGAGTTGTTTGGGTTATGCAGGATACAAACAAAGACGGAGAGCCAAACGACACATGGTATGAGCTTGCAGGTAGCGAAACAGGTAAGAGTGAGACTATAAGAGGGTATGAGGTTACATATTTCCGCCCATCGGCTCCTGGTATGAGTGTTGAGTGGATAGACAACTTAGGAAATAGTGGCACAATAGATTACCTTAGTCAGTTCCACAAGCAGGACTACTACTATCCGCTATGGATTTCTGCAGAGAGTTATACTCTTAAAGGCACACGCCTTAAGGAGCGCAACTATGACAAGAGTGGAAATGGCTCTCTGTGGATTCAGCCACCATACGATTGGGGGTATGCAGACAACTACTCCTCTATAGACCGTCTATCAGAGGGTGCCGGCTCAGATACATCGGCTATGCCAAATGGTTTTGACATATCAAATGCTATAGACCATAGTGGAAAGAGTGTGGCTCTGAAATTTATCGACTTTGTAAAGGTACAGACGGCTTGCAACACAAAGAGTGGTTGGGTTGGAGAGAACTCTACCGAGGTATTTGACATCTACGCCTATTAACACAACAGAACATGAGCAGTCTTAGAAAAAACATATTATATTTGGTTGTTACTATAGTCCTGCCACTTGCCGTCCTGCAAAGCTGCATGAAGTGGGAGTATGGTACAATTGAAGAGTTTAGGGTAGCAGAATCGGGACTGCTCATCTGTAATGAGGGGAATTTCCAATACGGAAATGCCTCTCTGTCTTACTATGACCCAGAGACAAAAAGTGTAGAAAATGAGGTATTTTACCGTGCTAACGGCATGAAGCTCGGCGATGTTGCACAAAGCATGGTAGTCCGCGACGGTATAGGTTGGATTGTGGTAAACAACTCACACATTATCTTTGCCATAGACCTAAAGAGTTTCAAGGAGGTAGGTAGAATTGTAAATCTTACCTCTCCGCGATATATTCACTTTGTTTCAGACACAAAGGCTTATGTATCACAGATTTGGGACAACAGAATATTTATAATAAACCCAAAAAGTTTTGAAATTACAGGATATATCACCTGCCCAAATATGACAATGGAGAGCGGCTCTACAGAGCAGATGGTACAATATGGCAAATACCTCTATGTAAACTGCTGGTCTTACCAAAACCGCATCCTTAAAATTGACACAACAACCGACACTATTGTAGCAGAACTGACCGTAGGTATTCAGCCGACCTCACTTGTATTAGACTCAAGGGGTAAATTATGGACAGTAACAGATGGCGGATTTGCCGGCTCACCTTACGGGCATGAAGCTCCATCGCTATACTGCATTGACGCTGAGAGCTTTACCATAGAGAAGCAGTTCTCTTTCTCTCTTGGCGACAGCCCTTCAGAGATACAGATAAATGCTGCTAAAGATACTCTATATTGGATAAATGACGATATTTGGGCCATGGATATTACAGCTGACAGAGTCCCTGTTCGTCCTATAATAGAGGCTCGCGGCACAAAATACTACGGGCTTACAGTAAGTCCAACAAATGGAGATATATATATTGCTGATGCTATAGATTATCAGCAGCAGGGTGCTATATACAGATACTCTAAAACAGGAGAGTTGATTGATGAATTTTATGTAGGTATTATTCCAGGGTCATTTTGTTGGAAATGAGAAAGTTATGCTACATACTACTCCTCTTTGCAACGCTCAGTGCCGCAGCCGAAGAGAAGACTGTTGCCATTAAAGGGGTTACTGTCTTAGGGTATCGCCCAATGAAAGAGATTGGTGTGCAGCAGACAAAACTCGACTCTGTAGCACTGAAAGAAAACATAGCCCTATCTATTGCCGATGTGCTGAGTTTCAACTCCTCGATTTTTGTCAAAAGTTATGGTAGAGCAACTCTGTCAACAGTATCCTTCCGTGGCACATCTCCATCGCACACTCAGGTCTCTTGGAACGGCATGAAGATAAACAACCCAATGCTTGGCATGACCGATTTTTCGATGATTCCGTCATATTTTATAGATGATGCCTCACTACTTGCCGGCACATCATCTATAAGCGAGGCGGGAGGTGGTTTAGGTGGTGCAATAAAACTATCTACCAAAGCTGCTCAAAGGGATGGTTTTGGAGTGCAGTATGTTCAGGGTATAGGCTCTTTTAAGACCTTTGATGAGTTTCTAAGGCTTACTTACGGCAACAAACGATGGCAGCTATCCACCCGTGCGGTATATATGACATCTGAAAACGACTACAAATATCGCAACAGAGACAAAAAGGAGAATATTTATGACCAGGATATGAATATCATAGGTCAATATTACCCTATAGAGCGCAATAGAAGTGGTGCATACCGCGACCTACATATTCTTCAAGAGGTTTACTACAACACCCCAAAGGGCGACAGATTTTCGCTAAATGCTTGGTATATAGGTTCTAACAGAGAGCTTGCCATGATGACTACAGACTATGGCAATGATACCGATTTTGAGAATCGTCAGCGAGAGCAGACCCTAAGAAGCGTCATATCTTGGGACCATCTGCGCAAAAATTGGAGAGTAGGAGCTAAAGCGGGATATATCTATACATGGATGGCCTATGACTACCGCCGCGACCCTGGCAATGGAATACTTACCTCTATGACTCGTTCTCGCAGCAATGTCAATACAGCCTACTTTCAAGGCGATGGAGAGTACCATATTGCTGACAAGTGGCTCTTTACGGCAAATATCTCGGCACATCAACACTTTGTCAAGAGCAAAGACAAAAATATCATCCTGCAGCAGGGTGGCACAGGTATTGTCGGCTATGACAAGGCGCGCATCGAGCTCTCTGGCGTTGTAAGTGCCAAATATCGACCTATAGAGCGATTTGGCGTTGCTGTAACACTAAGAGAAGAGATGTATGGGAATAAATTTATCCCTGTTATCCCTGCGTTTTTTATTGACGGCGTACTCTCAGAGCGCGGACAAATAATTCTCAAGGCCTCAGTCTCCCGCAACTACCGATTTCCAAGCCTTAACGACCTATATTTTCTACCAGGAGGAAATCCAGACCTTAAATCCGAGAGCGGTTTTACATACGATGCCGAGTTGAGTTTTAAGGTGGGCAAGGCTGAAAAATATAATCTCTCAGGCTCTGTGAGTTGGTTTGACAGTTATATTGACGACTGGATTCAGTGGCTGCCGACAACCAAAGGTTTCTTCTCTCCTCGCAATGTCAAGCGTGTACACGCATACGGTGTAAACGCAAAGGCAAGCCTTGCTGTACAACTATCAAAAGAGTGGTTACTTACAGCCGACGGAATATTTGGTTGGAATCCATCCATAAATGTTGGCGAGAAACTATCCCCTGCAGACCAATCTATTGGCAAACAGTTACCTTATGTACCTGAATATACAGCCAATATTACAGGTCGTATCACATGGCGCAGATGGGCATTTATATACAAATGGTGCTACTACAGCCGAAGATATACAATGTCGAGCAACGACTATACACTTACAGGTTCGCTGCCAACATACTACATGAATAATATCTCCCTTGAAAAGGTGTTAGACCTTAAGGCTGCCCAAATATCACTAAAAGGTACTATAAACAACCTCTTCGATGAGGAGTACCTCTCAGTGCTTGCACGACCTATGCCTGGTATTAACTTTGAGATTTTTATCGGTATTACTCCGAAGTGGTAGTTACTCCAAAGTATGACGACCAACGCTTTGAAGATAGTTAAGTAACTGCTGCGGGCGGTCTGTCTGAATCATTGTAACGCCAAAAGAGAGCAATTTTCCATACACCTTAGCCTCATTGCCAATAGCTCTATTGTCTGTAAACCCACGCTTATCGCCACCACAAATAGAGCCCCAAAGGGTATTTACCCACAACTTTGCACCACTATTAAGCACACGATTAAAGATTTTACGCTCGCCTTTCAGCGTGCCATCCCAACAAATTTCATAAGCTATCGTCGGAATATCGGATGACAAATAGGCATCAAAAAGCGGGGCATGCTTCTCCCACTTCTTTGATGTATAATTTATTATCGGCATATATAGCATGTTGCTCTTATGTTTAGCAAACTGCTTTGCTACCGTAGCAGGCTTTTTACTGCCCTTGATTACCACCTGCTCTACCATATCTCGCTCAAGGAGCATCTCTAAAATCTGGTCGTAATAGTTGTAACCCTTGTCTATGTTTATCAGTACCCTATCCTTGCACAAATCAAGAGCCTCGGCAAGCGTAGGAATACGATGCTCAGTAACACCACTCTTTGTACGCAAAAATAGAGGCTTAATCTGCTCATAATTTATCTCCTTGATTTTACCTTTGCCCGTTGTCGTTCTATCAAGAGTGGCGTCGTGATTGCAAATCAGCACTCCGTCAGCTGTCCTCTGCACATCAATCTCTACCATATCTACACCCATAGCTATCGCCGAATCCATCGCCGCAAGCGAATTTTCAGGATGGTGTCTCCAATCACTGCGATGCGCAATAACAACGACATAATCAGACTTAGGATTTCTTATCTCCCTTAAAATCTTCTCCGCACGACTCTGAGCCGAAAGCGGCAGAAGTGCCAAAACTGACAAAACAAGTGTAAAAAATCGTCTCATAATAAAATTGTTTCTACAAAGTTAACGATTTTTTGTAAAAACGACCAATATGAGACACAAATTTGCATGCCATTTAGGGCTGAAAGCCCGTTGCTATTCAATGTCATTTTTATATCCATCGCTCAATTAAAGTTCAACCTCCGCTAAATCAAAGCACCCAATTTGTCGTCAGAGTGGTGCATCAAGTACCGCCCTATTTGTGCTTAGAAGGGCATAGATGCCACGCTCGGCAAAAAAATCCCGACAGCACTACGCTTATATCTTGCACCAATTTGTTGTCAAAATAGTGCAAATACAACGCTCGGCAAAAATGCCGACGATGGGCTGTACTATGTGTACTGCTCATTGTCGGCACTTTTTGTTAGCGGAAGTAGTTGTGCTGTTTTCACAACAAATAGAAAAACAGCATCCCGCTAATCGCGGGATACTGCATCTAAACCTAACCTAAAAACCTATCATGAAAAGAGACTTACTATCTCATTTCACTTGCAAAAGTATAACAACTATCCCAAACTTGCAAATTATAAGCTATAAATTGTTAATTTTTTTAGTTAATCAGTAAAATATAGTCTGTGAACGGTTACAGAGCGGTTATGAATCAGTTTGAAAATGTAAGCATATTATTGTCAACATCTATGGTAATAGGCTTTTCTCTATTTATTTTACCGGCAAGTATCCACTTTGACAATTCGCCTACAACCTCTCTCTGGATTATTCTTTTTACAGGTCGTGCGCCATAAGCGGCATCATACCCTGCATGGGCAATCCACTGCTTTGCCTCCTCTGTATATTTCATAACCACACCATTTGCAGAGAGCATTTTTTTGATGATATTCATCTGCAAATCTACAATCTTCTCTATATCGCTCTCTGTAAGAGGCTCAAACATAACAATTTCGTCAATTCGGTTAAGGAACTCCGGTTTGAGTTGGCTTTTGAGTAATTCGACAACATCACGCTGTACCCTATTCACAACCTCTGCAGATACCTTTCCATCCTTAGTTAGTGCATTTGAAAATGCCTCCTGAATAAGGTGTGAGCCCATATTTGAGGTCATGATGACTATTGTATTACGGAAATCCACTGTTCGACCCTTATTGTCTGTCAGTCGCCCATCATCAAGTAGTTGCAAGAGGATGTTAAAGGTATCGGGGTGTGCCTTCTCAATCTCGTCAAGCAGCACCACAGAGTATGGTTTACGACGCACAGCCTCAGTGAGTTGTCCGCCCTCATCATAGCCTACATATCCCGGAGGCGCACCTACAAGGCGGGAGACGGAGTGTCGCTCTTGATACTCGCTCATATCTATTCGCGTCATCATATTCTCGTCATTGAACAGAAACTGCGCTAAAGCCTTTGCCAGCTCGGTCTTTCCAACGCCCGTAGAGCCGAGGAATATAAATGAGCCGATAGGTTTGCGAGGATCACTAAGTCCTGCACGCGAGCGGCGCACTGCATCAGAGATTACTGATATAGCCTGCTCTTGACCCACTACCCTACGGTGCAGTTCCTGCTCCATATTGAGGAGTTTTTCCCTCTCTGAAGCGAGCATTCGGCTAACAGGTATTCCCGTCCATCGAGATACAACCTCGGCAATATCCTGAGAGTCAACCTCCTCTTTTATCATACGCTCAGAGGATGTAGCAGCATCAAACTCTGACTGAAGAGCGTCGATAGTCTTTTGACACTCTGCGATTTTGCCGTATCTGATTTCTGCAACTCTACCATAATCGCCCTCTCTTTCAGCCTGTTGTGCCTCGATTTTCAGTCTCTCTATACTCTCTTTATTCTGTTGAATTTTATGCAAAACATCTCGCTCGCCCTGCCATTTAGCCCTCTTCTCGGCCTCTTTGGCTTTGAGATTGCCAATTTCTCGCTCAAGAGACTCCGTTCTATCTGTATCGCCCTCTCTGCGGATTGCCTCTTTTTCAATCTCCAACTGGCGAATACGACGATTTAGAGTATCTATCTCCTCAGGTACGGAGTTCATCTCAAGTCTGAGACGAGATGCCGCCTCATCAACCAAATCTATCGCCTTGTCAGGCAAAAAGCGGGAGGTAATATATCGGTGGCTAAGTTCTACAGCCGCCACAATAGCCTCATCTTTGATTCTTACCTTATGGTGGCTCTCGTAACGCTCCTTAAGACCTCTAAGGATAGAGATAGCGTCTTCGGTTGTCGGCTCATCGACCATAACCTTCTGGAAGCGACGCTCTAAAGCCTTATCCTGCTCAAAATACTTCTGAAATTCATCCAGTGTAGTAGCTCCGATAGTACGCAGTTCGCCTCGCGCAAGAGCAGGCTTAAGAATATTTGCTGCATCCATTGCGCCACTTGTCTTACCCGCGCCTACAAGGGTGTGAATTTCGTCTATAAAGAGGAGTATCTCTCCATCTGAGGCTATAACCTCCTCAACAACACCCTTTAGTCGCTCCTCAAACTCGCCTTGATACTTTGCTCCGGCAATAAGCGAACCCATGTCTAAAGAGTATATGGTTTTGGATTTCAAATTCTCAGGCACATCTCCATCCACAATACGGTGAGCTATACCCTCGGCAATAGCGGTCTTTCCCACACCCGCCTCGCCGACAAGTATCGGATTATTCTTTGTACGGCGTGAGAGAATCTGCAACACTCGGCGGCACTCTTCATCACGACCTATAACGGGGTCTAATTTACCTGTACGCGCCATCTCGTTCAGATTTATCGCATACTTGCCTAAAGCATTAAACTCCTTTTCAGAGGTTTGCGAATCTATTGTCGAGCCTTTGCGAAGAGTTTTAATAGCCTCTACAACATCATTAACCGTAGCACCCTGAGATTTCAGCAGCTCCGATGCAGCACCCTTTTCTGCTATAAGGGCAAGCAGAAGATGCTCCACAGAGGCAAATTTATCATTGAAATTCTTTGTAAAATCGACAGCACGCTGGATAACCTTTGTCGTATCATTGGAAAAGTATGGCTCTGCAGCTCCTGACACCTTTGGAAGACGCGCCAAAGCCTCGTCTGTAGTCGTCTTTAAGGTGCGAAGATTTACCCCCGCACGAGAGAGTAAAAATGCGCCGAGCGATTCATCCTCGGCAATCAGAGCCTTAAGCAGATGCAGCGGCTCTACGGCCTGCTGACCCGATTGTTGCGCTATAGACACTGCACTTTGCAGAGCCTGCTGCGCCTTGATTGTCAACGAGTTGATATTCATAGTATTCTTTTTTAGTGTTCAGATAATCGCTGTTCAATTTTATTGCCAAACAACACCCCTCTGCAAAAATGGCAGGCAAATGCGACAAAATTCTGAAATTTTGGCAACAAGTATCAGATTTCTATGACAAAAATGCAGCCACTCAAGCACAAAAAGTCATCAACAAATAATCTCGTTTATAAAATCAGATAATTTACAATTATTTTACTATCTTTGTGGCGATTATGGAACAATTTGTAGTATCAGCGCGAAAATACCGTCCGGCAACATTTGCTTCAGTTGTTGGTCAGAAACATATTACCTCCACGCTCAAAAATGCCATTGAGCGTAATCAGTTGGCGCACGCCTACCTCTTCTGCGGTCCTCGTGGCGTTGGTAAGACCACTTGCGCCAGAATCTTCGCCAAGGCTATAAATTGTCTTAACCCCTCAGGTTCAGAGGCTTGCAATCAGTGTGATTCCTGCAACTCTTTCAACGAAGGCAGGTCGCTGAATATTCACGAACTTGATGCCGCTTCAAACAACTCGGTTGAGGATATCAGAAATCTTATTGAGCAGGTAAGAGTTATACCGCAGATAGGACACTACTCGGTATTTATCATCGATGAGGTTCACATGCTTTCACAGGCCGCGTTCAATGCCTTTCTTAAGACTCTTGAAGAGCCTCCACAGCATGCAATTTTTATCCTTGCGACCACTGAAAAGCACAAGATTATTCCGACAATACTGTCCCGTTGTCAAATTTACGACTTTAACCGTATTCGTGTTGAGGATGCCGTTGAGTATCTGCGCTATATAGCGACACAAGAGGGTGTTACAGCTGACGAAGAGTCGCTAAACCTTATTGCTCAGAAGGCTGACGGAGGTATGCGTGATGCGCTATCGATGTTTGACAAAGCGGTTTCTTTCTGTGGCACAACGCTTGAATATCGCGCAGTAGCTCAGACACTTAATGTCTTGGACTACGACACATATTTCCGTTTTACCGATATGCTTTTAGCGGGCGACTATGTAAGTTCTCTACTCGAATTTGACAAGGTGCTAAGCAAAGGCTTTTCGGGTCAGATATTTATGAACGGACTAAATCAGCACATGCGCGATTTGTTGGTATCAAAGGGCCCTGCTGCATCTCTTATCGAATATACGGGAACTCTTATGGAGCGATATCGCACACAAGCGACAAATTGCGAGGTGGCATTTTTGTTTGGTGCTATATCTCTGCTCTCGGAGGCTGATGCAAAGTTGCGTACAGCATCTAACCAGAGGCTTGTTGTAGAGCTTGCGCTGATGAAAATTGCCGCTTTATCTCAAAAAAAAAAGGGTGATTTAACTCTTCCTGCAGAAGAAAATTACCCTCTGCCTCAATTGGATAGTGCGCCAAAGCCCGCAGCACATCCTCAGACAACTGTGCAGACCCCGCAGCCACAGCCGCAGCCTCAAGCTACTGCAAAGGTAGAGGTTCAGCCTGCAGCAAAAGAGCAATTCTCATCACAGCCACAGCCACAATTGCAAGCTGTACCACCGGTAGGCAAAAACCGCGTATCTGATGCGCTTTCGTCTGGCTCGATTACCCAGCTTATGCACTCCTTACATGTTGGTAATCAGGAGACTGAGTCTGTTTATATAGACCCACAGAGTGCGGTAAAACTGACAAATGCGAGGGCTAAGATTATAGAAAATATCATCAGCCGTCATCCGCGTTTCAATATGGCCTTTGAGACAATGTATATCTCCGGCAACAAAATATCGGTTGAAGTACCGACTGCCGTTATGGAGAGTGATTTGCGTGCCAACAAGGGGGAAATTCTCGATATTATCGCAAACACTGCCGGCATTGATGGCGTTTTAGAGCTTAATGTGGTCCTCAAAGAGGTGGATGTGAAGCTAAAACCTGTAAAACTTGAGGATAGAATTGAACATATTGCAGGGTGTAATCCGCTATTTAACACATTGGTAGAGGCGTTAAGCCTTGAGGCTGATTAGTTTTGATTTTAAGGTAGATAAAATAGATATTATGGCAAGAAAAAATTTTGTTGAAGAGCTTCAATGGCGCGGTATGATTCATACCATTATGCCAGGAGCAGAAGAGCAACTCGAAAAGGAGATGACAACCGCATATTTGGGTATTGACCCTACTGCGGATTCACTACATATCGGACACCTTGTTGGTGTTATGATTCTTAAACATCTCCAGATGTGCGGACACCGCCCTGTAGCCCTTGTAGGAGGTGCAACAGGTATGATTGGCGACCCAAGTGGCAAGTCGCAGGAGCGTAACTTGCTCGATGAGGCTGCTCTACGCCACAATCAGGAGGCTATCAAGGCTCAATTAGCCCGCCTTATTGATTTTGATTCGGATGCAGAGAATGCTGCAGTGCTTGTAAACAACTACGACTGGATGAAGGAGTTTTCGTTCCTCGATTTTGCAAGAGATATTGGCAAGTGCATCACTGTAAACTACATGATGGCAAAAGACTCTGTTAAAAAGCGTTTCAATGGCGAGGGCGATGGTATGTCGTTTACCGAGTTTACATATCAACTCCTTCAGGGTTATGATTTTTTACACCTTTACCAGACCATGAACTGCAAAGTTCAGTTAGGTGGTGCTGACCAGTGGGGCAATATAACAACAGGCACAGAGCTTATTCGCCGTAAACTCGGCTCTGAGGCTGAGGCTTTTGCTATTACCTGTCCATTGATTACAAAGGCTGACGGAACAAAGTTCGGTAAGACTGAGAGTGGTAATGTTTGGCTTGATGCAAGATACACCTCTCCTTACAAGTTCTATCAGTTCTGGCTCAATGTATCTGACCAGGATGCAAAGCGATATATCAAAATCTTTACATTGCTTGACAAAGAGTGTATCGAGGCTCTTATTGCCGAGCATGATGCCGCACCACACCTTCGCGTGCTACAGAAGCGACTTGCAAAAGAGGTTACAACAATGATTCACTCGGCAGAAGAGTATGAAAAGGCTCTATCTGCATCGGGTATTCTTTTTGGTAATGCAACTTCAGATGCCCTGCGCAGCCTTGACGAGCAGACTCTTCTACAGGTGTTTGATGGCGTACCACAGTTTACTATCTCGGCAGCAGATTTGGGTTGTACCTTTATCGACCTTTGTGCAGAAAAGACCTCTGTATTCCCATCTAAGGGCGAGTGCCGCAAGATGATTCAGGGTGGTGGCGTATCTCTAAACAAAGAGAAGGTTACGGATATTGCCGCAACTGTTACTGCTGATGACCTTATTGCAGGAAAGTATCTGCTTGTTCAGAAGGGTAAGAAGAACTACTATTTGATAACTGTCAATGAGTAGCGACAAATTATACACAATCAACCTTGAAGGCATGGAATTTCATGCCTTTCATGGTTGTTATGAGCTTGAAAGAATCAGTGGCAGCCACTTTGAGGTAAATCTGAAGATTACAACTCCTATAGGGGATGTAGCAAAAAGGGATGATGTAACTCTGGCGGTAAACTATCTCAATGTCTATCAGATTGTAAAAGTACAGATGGCTGCAACTAAGCACACTATTGAGAGTGTGGCACAGTCTATTATAGATGCTTTACACCAAAATTTTGAGCAGATTGTAGGTATAGAGTGTTCTGTTACAAAACTCGCTCCGCCACTTGGAGGCAAAGTAAGAAGAGTGAGTGTAACATTGGTAGGCGATTTTAGGGATTAGGTTATTTTTAGGTTAATATGAGCAAACGAGACTCTTTTGGCAGCAAGATTGGAGCAATACTTGTTGCCGCAGGTAGTGCAATTGGTTTAGGAAGCATCTGGCGATTCCCATATATGACGGGTGAGAACGGCGGAGGAGCCTTTCTGTTAGTCTATATTCTGAGTGTATTTATTGTAGGTATTCCTGTAATGCTTGCCGAGTTTGGCATCGGAACTTTTACCAGAAAGAGTCCTGTCAAGGCATACAATCAACTATCCCCCCGTTGGACATGGTTGGGTTACAATAGTGTAGTGGTATCGCTCCTTATTTCGGGATTTTATTATATTGTATCAGGTTGGTCGTTGGAGTATTTTATCTCCTCAATTGATGGCTCACTATATTCGGCAACCGATTTCCATGAGAATTTTGCACTCTTTACCCAATCTTGGCGTGAGCCTCTCTATACTGTTGTGTTCATACTATTGACACACTATATAGTGGTTATGGGCATACAGCAGGGTCTTGAGCGTATATCTAAAATCGTCATGCCGATACTCTTTGTGATGCTTATCGTGCTTGTGATACACTCGGCAATGATGCCCGGAGCGGCTGAGGGCTACACCTTCCTCTTCAAACCAGATTTTGAGAAGGCCTTTTCAATTAAAACCGTTGTCAGCGCGATAGGTCAGGCATTTTTCTCGCTCTCTATAGGCTTGGGTTGTATGATTGCCTATGCTTCATACTTCAAGGAGGGTACAAATCTTACGGCAACATCGTTTTCAGTGTCAATTATGACCTTTATTGTGGCGGTACTTTCTGGTTTAGTAATATTCCCTGCCGTATTTAGCGTTGAGGGGTTAGAGCCGACAGCTGGACCGACATTGCTTTTTGAGACTCTGCCATTTATCTTTGCCGAGATGCCTGCTCCAGAGTTATGGTCGGCAATATTCTTTCTGCTTGTGGCTTTAGCCGCACTTACATCTACGATATCTTTCCATGAGGTGCTTACACAGTATCTGCAAGAGAATCACAACATAAAGCGAATAAATGCTGCACGCATTACCACTTTGGCAACAATTCTGCTATCTATACTCTGTCTTAATTGGGCTTGGTTCTTTGACCTATTTGACAAGATAACAGCCGATGTACTGATGCCTATAGGTGGACTATTTACAGCTGTATTTGCAGGCTGGATATTTGACAAAAATAGCTTTAGAGATGAGATTTCAAACCACGGAAAACTTAAGGCCAGACTCTTTGGTATGCTTGTTTTTATGCTCAAATGGGTAGCACCAATACTACTCAGTGTGGTATTTGTTTGGAATTTAGTATTTTAATTGACTGAAATTGAGAAATTTTTAGTATTTTTGGCACGGAAAAAGTAAAGTTCATTTTAATTAACCATAAAAAATCAAAACGACTATGATTTCTTACAAGGAAATTGGTCTTGTAAACACTCGTGAGATGTTTGCAAAGGCAATTAAGGGCGGTTATGCAGTTCCTGCTTTCAACTTCAACAACATGGAGCAGTTGCAGGCAATCATCATGGCTGCTGCAGAGACTAAGTCTCCAGTAATCCTTCAGGTTTCTAAGGGTGCTCGTAACTATGCAAACCAGACTCTCCTCCGTTACATGGCAGAGGGTGCTGTTGAGTATGCAAAGGAGCTTGGTTGGGCAAAACCTCAGATTGTTCTTCACCTCGACCACGGCGATAGCTTTGAGACTTGCAAGAGCTGTATCGACATGGGATTCTCTTCTGTAATGATTGACGGTTCACACCTCCCTTACGACGAGAATGTTGCACTTACAAAGAAGGTTGTTGACTACGCTCACCAGTTCGATGTAACCGTTGAGGGTGAGCTCGGCGTTCTTGCAGGTGTTGAGGACGAGGTTTGCGCTGAGGAGAGCC
>JAFWBN010000176.1 GCA_017507075.1 Alistipes sp.
CCTTAGGGACGCGCGCCCAAATTAAAGCACCCACTCCGCCAAATCAAAGCACCCATTTGTCGTCAGAGTGCGGCAGGTACAACGCTCGGCATATAAAACAGCGAAGGGTAGTACAAAAGTACGACCCTTTGATGTTTTATATGTTAGCGGAAGTAGATGCCGTGCTATGACGACAAAGAACGGCAAATTAAGATAGACAATCCAATATAGTCTTCTTCAACGCATCAATTATAGAGTGTTTGACATAGGTACGGCGCACAGCCAAGGATATTTTTCGAGAGGATGCTCCGCGGATAAGGGTTTTGACCTGACGGCTACGCTCTTTAGGTATATACTCCAATGCCATCTCTGGAATAATGGTGATGCTGTTTGTGCAATCCACGATACGCATAAGGGTATCAAGTGAGCCCGACTCGAAGGAGTAGCGTGCAGGGTGAGAGCTACGCGATTGACAAAGTTCCAAGACTTGGTCGCGCATACAGTTTCCCGTGCTAAGCAGTACAAGTTCGCGCATATCTATATCAGAAATTTGGATATTGCTTCTTTTATAGAGTGGGTTTGTAGGCGAGACATAGGCGTAGAAGTGGTCGTCAAATAGGTCGTACTCTGTAATTTCATCGCCACAAGTACCACCTGCAACAAGAGCTACATCTATACAATCGCGGTTAAGTTCTGAGACAATGGAGGCTGTATGAAGTTCGCGCACCTCAAGTTCTACTTTTGGGTATCGAGAGACAAACTCTGGTATGAATTTGTGCAGAATATATGGTGCGATTGTAGGGATTACTCCAAGGCGGATTTTACCAGCCACTTCGCCCTTAAACTGCTGTATTACCTCTTTTATAGAGTTATACTCTTTAAGCGTCTCACGCGCCTGAGCAAGCACAACCTCTCCTGCCTCTGTAGGGACAACGGGTTTTCGCGAGCGGTCAAGCAACATAACACCCAGCTCACTCTCAAGCGATTTAATCTGCATACTAAGCGATGGTTGGGTAACAAAACAGTGGTCTGCCGCAACCGAAAAACTACCGTAGTTTGCCACGGCTAAAAGATACTCAAGTTGGATAATAGTCATATTGTAAATATTATTCTATATGCAAAGTTATAAAAAAAAGTTATAACACAACTCTTTCACCATATTTTTTTATATTTTTGTAATTTATTAACGATTAGGAAACTATTTATAGAGATGGGTAAGATAATTTTGACCGGAGACCGTCCAACGGGCAGGCTCCATTTAGGACACTTTGTAGGCTCTTTATCGCGTCGTGTAGAGCTTCAGAATAGTGGCGAGTTTGAGAAGATTTTTATAATGATTGCTGATGCACAGGCACTAACTGACAATGCTGATAATCCAGATAAAGTTCGTCAGAACATTATTGAGGTAGCCCTTGACTATCTCTCTTGCGGCATTGACCCTAACAAATCGACAATTTTCATACAGTCTCAGGTTGCAGAGCTCTGTGAGCTTGCATTTTACTATATGAATCTTGTAACGGTGTCTCGTCTTCAGCGTAATCCTACGGTAAAGACAGAGATTAAGATGCGAGGCTTCTCTGAGGATGTTTCAGAGGGCGACACAACCCAGAAAAAGGGTATTCCTGTAGGTTTCTTTACCTATCCGATATCTCAGGCTGCTGATATTACAGCTTTCAAGGCTACAACAGTACCTGTTGGCGAGGACCAAGAGCCTATGATTGAGCAGACTCGTGAGATTGTACACAAGTTCAACTCTATATATGGTCAGACTCTTGTTACTCCTGAGATTTTACTGCCTTCAAACAGTGCTTGTCTGCGACTTCCCGGAACAGATGGCAAGGCTAAGATGAGTAAATCTTTAGGTAACTGCATCTATCTTTCAGATAGTGAAAAGGAGGTTAAGCAGAAGGTTATGGGTATGTACACCGACCCTAACCACCTCAAAGTTGAGGACCCTGGTCAGGTAGAGGGCAATTGTGTATTTACATACTTAGACGCATTCTGCACTGACGAGCATTTTGCTAAGTATCTGCCTGAGTATCCAAATCTTGATGCACTAAAGGAACACTATTGCAAAGGCGGACTTGGCGATGTAAAGTGCAAAAAGTTGCTTATCGCCATACTCAACGAGCTTTTAGCACCTATTCGTGAGCGTAGAAAGTATTGGGAACAGAATATTGAGGAGGTATATGCTATTCTTGAGCGTGGCTCAAATGCTGCTCGTCAGGAGGCTGCAGATACACTCAATCAGGTACGCGATGCGATGAAGATTAACTACTTCTCTGACCGCGAACTTATCGCACAGCAAGCAGCTCACTACAAACAGAACGCATAGTAGGCTACACTATGGAGATAATTGAAGAGTCGAGATATATAAAACCTGCAGGTAGGGAGAAGATATACAAATGGTTTCTTCGCCTCACCCAACGATTGAGCGAGAGGCAAGTGCTTGCACTGCTTGCCATAATTGTTGGTGCGCTGGCGGGACTTGGTACATATCTATTTGAGGTGTTATTGCACTTTATAAAGAGTTGCCTTGTAAATTGGTTTGATATTGACACTTTTCATATACTTTATCTAATATATCCGGGTATAGGTATTGTTCTTGCCACGCTTTTTGTAAAATATATCGTCAAAGACAATATCTCCGAGGGCGTTACCCGCGTGCTGTACGCCATGTCAAGAAAGGGGTCAAGAATTGCAGGACACAACTGTTGGACCTCTATTGTCGGAGGTGCTACTACGATAGGTTTTGGTGGTTCGGTAGGTCCTGAGGCTCCAATTGTGCTTACAGGTGCAGCTATAGGCTCAAATGTAGGAAAACTTGCCAAACTAAACTACAAAAACATCACCCTCTTGCTCTGTTGCGGAGCCGGTGCTGCCGTGGCGTCAATCTTCAAGGCTCCGATTACAGGCGTGGTTTTTGTGCTTGAGATTTTGATGCTCGACATAACCTCTGCATCTGTAATTCCGCTACTTATATCCTCAATTACTGCAACAACAATAGCTATTGTTCTGCGTGGCTGGGACCCTATAATATCTGTTACTCTATCAACAGCTGATGCCTTTCAGATAAAGCAGATACCGCTATTCATAATATTAGGCTGTATTTGTGGAGCTATGTCGTACTACTTCACAAGCACAAATGCCAAGATTGGCAAAAAAGTCGGGTCAATACAGAGTCAGTATCGCAAATGGATTGTTGGTGGAGCAGTTTTAGGTCTGTTAATCTTCCTCTTTCCGCCTCTTTATGGTGAGGGTTATGAGGCTTTTGTGTCGCTTATGCATGGAGATAAGCAGACAATCTTTGACCGCTCACTATTCTTCCCTTTCAAGGATATTGATTGTGTGGTACTGCTCTATATTATCGCCACAATGTTCTTCAAAGTTATTGCTACGGCAACAACTAATGCCGCAGGTGGCGTAGGTGGAACATTTGCCCCTTCGCTATTTGTCGGAGCATTTACAGGAGCATCGCTCGCGCTATTTTGTCAGCTATGTTTTGATTGGGAGATTTCAATAGCCACATTTACCCTTGTCGGCATGGCGGGTGTAATGGCAGGTGTGATGAAAGCACCTCTCACATCAATATTCCTTATCGCCGAGCTATCAAACGGATATGGGCTGTTTATCCCACTGATGATTGTAGCATGTATCGCCTTTGCTGTAGGACACTACCTCGACCCGGACTCTATCTACACAAAACGACTCAGAGCCAAAGGAGAGCTTCTTACACATGACAAAGACCAATCTGTGCTCGTTTTCCTAAATTTGGAGGAACTTATGGAGACAGACTTTATCAGACTTCGTGAGCAGTCAACGCTTGGCGATGTGGTATCCATTATTGCAACGGCACGCAGAAATATATTTCCTGTCATTGACAATTTCGGACATCTGCTTGGTGTTGTGCAACTCGATGATTTGCGAGAGGATATGTTCAAACACGAAAAGTGGGGTCGCAATATTACCCACTATATGATTCAACCACCTGATAAGATTCTTGAGAAGGAGCAAATTCAAGAGGTACTCCCTCGATTTGACCAAAACCATACTTGGATGTTGCCTGTTGTAGATAAAGAGAACAGATACAAAGGGTTTATCTCTAAATCAAGGATACTTAATGCATACAGAGAGCAACTTGTAAATATTTCACAATAGCCATAAATTGACTATGAGTAACATAAAATTAGCAATGTTGGATTTTGACGGCACTACGGCCAACACAATCCCAAGTATTATCTACTGCGCAGAGAAGGTCTGCAAAGAGGAGGGTTTTGTTCTTGACAGTGAGTTACTTGCTCGAAACGCAGGCTTTACAACAGAAGAGGCCTTCAGATTTCTCACAGGCAGCAATGACGAGGAGCTGATAACCCGCCTATCGGCAAGGTATCGCTCAATCTATACCTCCGAAGGTTTAGATATGATAACACTCTTTGATGGAGTGCTTGAAACTATGAAACGACTGCACTCAAAAGGCATCAAATTTGCCATTGCTACAAACAATGTTACTCCTGTTATAGAATATACCGCAAAGAGGCTTGGCATGGCTCCATATCTCGACAATATCGTGTGTCTGAATAATGTTGCAGCAGGAAAACCTGCTCCAGATATCGCCATTGAGTCTATGCGCCTTGCAGGATGTACGCCTGAAGAGTCTATTGTTGTAGGAGACTCTATTTTTGATGTGGGCATGGGAGTCAATGCTGGTTGCCGATGCTGTGGCGTAACTTATGGCAGCCAGGACAGCAAAACACTTCTCGACAGAGGTGCTACATGGATTATAGACCATTTCAGCGAACTCGAAAATATTATCCTCGGATAATGGCAGCTCCCGTAATTACAATATATACAGACGGCTCATCTTTGGGCAATCCCGGAGCTGGCGGATATGGAGTAGTGCTTATCAGCGGACACTTCCGTAAAGAGCTGTCAGCAGGATTTCGACTGACAACAAATAACCGTATGGAACTTATGGCTGTCTGCGTAGCCCTCGAAGCCCTTAAAATCGAAGGCTCTAATGTAACAATATACTCAGACTCAAAATATGTCGTCGATGCAGTAAGCAAAGGATGGGTCTTCGGTTGGGCAAAAAAAGGATTCTCAGGTAAGAAAAACCCCGACCTGTGGAGCCGATTTCTGAGAATATATCAAAGACATAATGTCAAATTTGTTTGGGTCAAAGGCCATGCCGAAACCGTAGAAAATAACCGCTGCGATACCCTCGCCGTCGCCGCCGCAAATGGCTCAAACCTCCTCGAAGATAGAGGATATCAACCAGAATAACACAACTTAAGTACCGTCCCTTTTCTGAAGAAAAGGAACACAAAAGACTTTCGGAGAAACTGCGTTTCTCTTGTGCTGATGCGGATTTAG
>JAFWBN010000177.1 GCA_017507075.1 Alistipes sp.
AGGGCGAAGAAATATTGCGTAACGATGATAAACAGTAATAAATGGTTTTATCACCAAGAACAAAAAAAGCGCTCAAAATGAGCGCTTTGCGATAAACGATGATAAATCATTTTATCATTGGTATGTAAATTTACTTGCCGACGCAGAACTTAGAGAAGATGGAGTGCAGGATGTCGTCGGAGGTGATGTGGCCTGTGATTTCGCCGAGGTTGAGGATGGCTTGGCGAAGCTCCTCGGCAAGAAGTTCGGAGCTTTTGCAATCCTGAAGAGCTTGAAGGGCTGCATGCAGGGAGTGTTGCGACAAGCGTAGGGCCTCAAAGTGGCGGGCATTGGAGACTACTGCCTCTCCGCGATATAAAGAGTCTGTATCAACGGTATTACGAAGTGCAGAGAGAAGGTCATCTATACCTATGTTATGTTTAGCAGAGATATATAGCGTATCTGTATCTTGCACCTCGACTGTATCAGATTTATTTATAACTCGTATCTCTTGTTGCTCCTCAGAGAGGGTAATTGTCTCAAAGGCTCCATTTGGTTCGGAGAGGTTGATAATGATTTGCGCCCTCTCAATAGCCTTAAGTGTGCGCTCGATGCCCATCTTCTCAAGGCGGTCTGAGGTGTCATGTATGCCTGCTGTGTCAATAAATCGAAAGCGGATGCCATCTATTACAATACTCTCCTCGACTGTGTCGCGAGTAGTACCTGCTATTTCGGATACCATAGCGCGCTCGTCTCCAATAAGGCGATTGAGAAGGGTGCTTTTGCCCACATTTGGAGCTCCCACAATAGCTACGCTCACACCATTACGGATTGCGTTACCCGTCTTAAAGGAGTGCATCAATTTATCTGTAACCAAAATAGCATTTTCAAGCATACTCTTCAGCCTACTGCGGTCTGCAAACACCACATCCTCCTCGGCAAAGTCGAGTTCCAATTCAAGTAGGGCGACAATCTCTATAAGGCTCTCTCTGAGCGTGTTAAGCTCATCAGAGTATCCGCCTCTCATTTGTGTTGCTGCCATAGTATGCGCAGCTTTAGAGTCTGCGGCTATAATATCGGCAACAGCCTCAGCCTGAGAGAGGTCTATTCTACCTGCTGCAAAGGCGCGAGCTGAGAACTCTCCAGGCTCTGCTAAGCGTGCGCCATTACGACATAGCAGCTCTATAATTTCGGTTACGATATATTGTGAGCCGTGGGCTGAAATCTCAACGCTATCTTCGCCCGTATATGAGTGTGGTGCGCGGAAAACAGCAACAAGAACATCGTCAATGACTCTATCCTTATCCTTAATTACTCCATAGTGTATAGTATGCGTAGCAACGGCGCGAAGAGGTTTTAGACCCTCAAAGACTGCATCACAGCAGGCTATAGAACCCTCACCGCTTAACCTTATCAAGGTAACAGCTCCTCCTACACCGCTGGCAGGGGCTACAATGACTCCACGACTAAACATTATGCTCTTGGTTTTGGTTTGTTAATTCTCAGTTTCTGACCTGGGCGGATAACGGTTGACTTAAGGCGATTCCAGCGCATAATCTCCTTGACAGTAGTGCGGTTGCGCTTTGCTATAAGTCCCAGATTATCGCCCTTGCGCACAGTATATGTATAGCCTACGCCCTCAGCACGCTTTTTA
This sequence comes from Alistipes sp., assembly GCA_017507075.1. Lineage (GTDB taxonomy): Bacteria > Bacteroidota > Bacteroidia > Bacteroidales > Rikenellaceae > Alistipes. The sequence goes on from JAFWBN010000177.1 coordinate 1,634, forward strand.
TCGAGATTTGCAGGGTTGATATACTCCTTAAGGTATGCTGAGTCTTTGGAGTATATGGTCTGCTGATTCTCTATAAAGTCGGTAATATAGCGTGTAGGCAGTCTGAGGGAGTATGCCTTACGCGCTGCAGGGACAATGTCTATCTTATACTGAGGATTGAGACGGCGCAGTGTCTCAATAGGTATATCAAGCGTTGAGGCTACCTGTCCAAAATGCATAGTGCGGTGAACCATAACCGTATCTGTGGCTATACAATCGGGTGTAGGCTCGGCAGCAACATTGTGCAGGTTATGGTATGCGTAGGCATAAGAGGCGGCGATAAACTTTGGCACATAGCCTCTTGTTTCGCGTGGCAGAAAGTCGTAGATATCCCAAAAACTCTTTACATCGCCTCCCGCACGGGCTATTGCCTTATTGACATTGCCAGGACCACAGTTATATGCCGCAAGGGCAAGGGTCCAATCGCCAAACATGTGGTATAAATCCTTCAAAAATCTACATGCAGAGCGTGTAGAGAGGAGTATATCGCAACGCTCGTCAACAAGAGAGTTTATCTCAAGGCCTAAATTCTTACCCGTAGAGGGCATAAACTGCCAAAGACCTACAGCACCGACTCTTGATGTGGCAAGAGGGGAGAGGTTTGATTCAATAATGGCAAGGGTGCGAAGTTCTACAGGCATATTTGCTGCAATAAGTTCCTCCTCAATTATCGGAAAGTAGAACTTAGAGAGTGCAAGTACCTCGGAGAGTGGACTCCAGCGGCTTGTCAGATATTGGTCTATATATTGGCGTACAATGTAGTTGTAGGGCAGATGCACGGGCGAGACAAGGTCCTCAAGACGAGAGCGATACAGAGAGTCAGTCTTCATGTTGCTCTCTGACTCTGTAGTTTCGGAGTATGGCTCAAAAAATCGCTTGTCGCTAAGGCGTGCTGAGAGTGTATGCCATATATCTAACAGAGAATCAATCTGTTTTGGGGTCTGTTTTAGGGTCAGAGTGTCCATGCGAGGTGCAGCCTTAGGCTCGACTTTGACTGTGTCTGTTACAACGACGCGGATAGTATCATAGACGGGTACTACAACGCTCTGTTGGTGTTTTTTATCTCTCTTAAAGATGTTAAGTTTGCTCTGTGCTGTGGTTGTAGCTGCCGAGAAAACAAGGGTCAGCAGCACGATTATATTGCGTAGTGTCATATCAGAATTTAATGCTTAGGTTCATACCCATAGTGGCACTATTTCCCAAGCCTGGTCGGTATGCATAGTTTATAGTTGGGGATATATCCACGCTCAAGTCGTCTGAAATATCGTAGTCTCTAAGGTGTGCATCGACATGGGCATCCATAATCTGGAGCAGATATATTCCCGCGGTAAGTATTATACAAAGGTCGCGATTTCGGCGGTAGCTATCTCTCAAGTTTTTCAAGAAAGATGGGGCATAACGACCTCCAAACTCATCTTGAGAGCCATTAGGGTAGAGTTCCGGATTTGTCTCAAAATCGTTTCTCAGACGATAAGCCTTCTTAAAACGCTGATAGCCGCGATTGTTCCAATCTATACAGTAAATAGTAGTTGCAAAGCCACCTATAACTATAGGCACTCGCCAATAGCTCTTATTGTATATCTGACCCGCACCAGGACATATTGTGGCAAGGGTTGTGGCGCGAGAGACAGATGAGACATCGTTTGTGGAGTATTTCACCGCAGCATCGCCTATAAAGTATATGTACGAGGCGAGGGTTGTAAACATAAAGGTCTGCTTAAGGGTGTTATGCTTTATCATATCCCGTTGCAGGGCGTTCAGCTCCTCTGTGCGGTTGAGGCTCTGGTCTGTAAGTATCTCAAACTGAGCCTTGAGAGGCTTGTACTTGTTCTGCTGGTGTACCCACATACCTATAGAGGTTCCAAGGGTGGTATAGAGTATAGGTAGTTTCCAATACTGCTTGTTGTATATCTGTCCAAAGCCGGGCAATACAGCCGATAGAATACTAACTTTACGCAATGACATAGAGTCGCTGATAAATGGCTCACGACCCTCACGACGACGCAGTTTTTCTGCCTTAGCTGCCTCTTTATCACTTAGTGCAAATATGCTCTTGCGAAGTGAGTCTGGAAGTGCCATGCGAAGTGAGTCGGAGACTGTTATAAGCGAGTCCTTTGGCAGTGTTCTAAGTGAGTCGGCAAGATGTGCAACCCTGATAGAGTCTCTGCGTGCCACAGCTGCCGAATCTATAGGAACAAGCATACCCCCACTAATCTGACGAGTGCCACTTCTTAAAGCACGAGTGTAGGGGTTTATTTGACCATAGAGGGGTAGGGCGGTGAGGTAAAACACCGCAAGCAGAGTTACTATTTTTCTTAAGGCTGAAAACATTACTTCTCCGAAAAACGCTCTATAAATCGCTCTATATCGCTATCGCTGTCAAACTCAATGGTTATCTTTCCGCCACCGTTCTTGCCGCGCTTGATGGCTATATTCTGCGAGAAAAACCTCTCAAGATGCTCCACAAGGCGGGTGTAACTCTCCGGATACTCCTCCTCTATTGCGGTTACAGCTGTCTTGGGACTCTTGTTTATTATACCGCGGATGTAATCCTCAGTTTGGCGGACAGACATAGAGGCCTTGATGACCTTTTTGAGTGCCGAGGTCTGAGCTTTTGCTGTTGGCAGTGAGGCTATAGCCTTAGCATGACCCATAGAGATAACGCCCTCTTTTACAGCAAGCTGTACCGTGTCTGCAAGAGTCAGCAGACGCATGTAGTTGGCAATTGTCGAGCGTTTCTTGCCTACCTTTTCTGCAAGGGCCTCCTGAGTCAGAGAACACTCTTCAACAAGTCGCTGCATACTCAGCGCAATCTCTATAGCGTTCAAATCCTCACGCTGTATGTTCTCCACAAGAGCCATAGCGTGCAGATTTGTGTCATCTACATCGCGGATATATGCAGGCAGAGTCTCAAGACCCGCAATCTGAGCGGCGCGCCAACGACGCTCACCACTGATTATCAGGTACTTGTCGCCATCCTTGCGCAGTGTGATAGGCTGTATAAGACCCAATGTGCGAATAGACTCTGCAAGTTCCTCAAGAGCCTGAGCATCAAAGTTTCTGCGGGGCTGTGTAGGGTTTGGGATACAACTGTCAACCCTGACCTCTGTCATCTCGGTCATAGGTTTTGACTTAATCTCAACCGCCTGGTTTCCAAAAATCGCGCCTAAACCGCGACCTAATCCTTTCTGTTTTGTCATACTATTTCGTCTCTCTCTTTTTTCTATTTCTCTTCAAAAACTCCTTGGCAAGCATCAGATAGTTTGCCGAGCCTACGGCTGAGGCATCATAGAGCATAACAGGCTTACCGTGCGAGGGTGCCTCTCCTAAACGCACATTGCGCTGGATTATTGTGTCAAAGGCGAGGGACCCGAAATACTCCCTAACCTCGCTTACAACCTGATTATTAAGGCGATTGCGCATATACATCGTCATTACAAAGCCCTCAATCTCAAGGTTTGGGTTAAGGCCGCTCTTGACTCTGTTGTAGGTGTTGAGTAGCTTACTCAGACCCTCAAGGGCAAGATATTCGCACTGCACAGGGATAAGAACACTATCCGAGGCTGTGAGTATATTGACCGTAGTAAAACCCAAAGATGGCGAACAATCTATAAAGATGTAGTCAAACCTCTCGCGCACAGAGTCAATAATACCCTTGACAACATAGTGGGCGTTCTCCATTGTTGGTAGCTCTGTATCTGCTGCAACAAGCTCTATACTTGAGGGTAGTACCCACAAATTCTTTACATCTTCGCTCTTCAGAATAACATCCTCAGCCTTACACTGACCTGTAATGCACTCATAAATACCCTGCATGTTGATATCAAATCCCAAACCCGATGTGGCATTTGCCTGCGGGTCGGCATCAAGCAGCAGCACCTTCTTGCCAAGCAGTGCAACAGAAGAGGCGAGGTTTATCGCAGTGGTGGTCTTGCCTACGCCACCCTTTTGATTAGCTAACGCTATAACTTTTCCCATAAAAATACCGAAATATCGCGCAAATTTAATAAAATTAAATTGAAACACCGCAAAAATCCGCAAAATTGACTACCTTTGTACCAAAATGTAGGCTATGGAGTCAGAAAATGATATTCTTAGGAGCGCGGAGACTCCTCAGGTGCAACCACAAATTGAACTATTGACAAAAAAGAGCTCATTTCCCACACTGCTCGATATTGTCATGTTGCTTATCATCCTTGTAGTGTCGCAGGCCGCCTTGGTCTGGGCTACGGGTTACGCGGATGTAATTGTCGAACAAACCAATAGCCAAACGCTATTCGATGTAGAACAACATGTCAACGAACAGACTATGCAGGGCAAACTTAGGGCTCTTATATATCCTATTTACGCCCTTATAACCCTATGTCTGAGCGTACTCTACATGTACTTGCGCGGATTTAGAGGCAAACCTCTTAGATACTCCGCCAAGGGCTTTAACCCAAATATAATCCTTATAGGCCTTCTCTGGCTTGTGGCTATGCAGGTGGTTGTAGAACCCGTCTCTCTGCTGTTGCCAGAGGCGGAACAAAGCGTGGATAGAGGCTTCTGGTCTATTATAGTTTCAGTGGTCTTTGTGCCTGTTTTTGAGGAGCTATTCTTCCGTGGTGTTATCCTCGAATCACTACTGAAACGACACCGCAGACTATTCTCTGTCATTGTCAGCTCACTTATCTTCGCTTTTATGCACATACAACCTGCAGTTATGCTCACAGCATTTGTCTCAGGACTTGTTTTCGGTACAATATACCTCCATACAAACTCCGTCTTTTCAACAATCATTTTACATAGCATCAATAACGCTATCGCATACGCCCTTATGACCCTAAACCTCGATGGATTCTCCTATTATGACATCCTCGGAGGTGGTACACTCTACTTTGTAGTCTATGGGGTAAGCCTGGTTTTAGCAGGGATTTTTACCTATGAAACTTGGCGCAAGAGGAATTTGTCGTGATAGCGGCGCATTTCCATCGGCTAACTAAAAATTCAACAAAGGGCAGTACCGCAAGTACAGCCCTTCGTTGTCTTTTTAGCCGAGCCTTGTAAATGCACCACTCTGACGACAAATTGGTGCAAGATATAAGCGTAGTGCTGTCAGCATTTTAGCCGAGCGTTGTACCTGCCGCGCTCTGACGACAAATTGGGTAGGTGCTTTAATTAGGCGGAGGTTGAACTTTAATTGAGCGACGGATATAAAAATGACATTTAATAGCAACGGGCTTTCAGCCCTAAATGACATACAATAGCGCGCTCTACGCGCAGTATTAAAGGCTTTAGCCCGCTGTCATTTATTGTCATTTTCTGCCATTTGTCATTTTGCGCCGACCTTAACGACCCTAACGACCCTATTTCTTGCCTACCAAACTTACGCCATTTTACACTTTTTTTGCAATAATATTACGAAGTAATCCGTTAATTCCGACAAAAAGTGTATATTTGCAGGTTGAATATGAGATTTTTGAGATACATACCGATTTTTGCACTTCTGCTTTTGACAGTTTCATGTCGTGAGGCGTCGCACCTATTTGGTTACAACATTGTAGCCAGAGCAGGGAGCAGTGTGCTTAGTGTAGATGACATAGAGCATGCTGTACCGCAGGGTTTGTCGGGGGCGGACTCTGTGAGTTATGTCGATTCGTACATTGACAAGTGGGTTATTCGTCAGCTCAAGTTGCAGGAGGCGGAGTTGATATTTTCATCCTCTGAGTTGGATATTGACCGCATGGTTGAGGAGTATCGTCAGTCGTTGCTTATCCGCAAGATTGAGCAGTATTACCTCGACAAGGATGCCGATTTTGTTATTTCGGATGCAGATATTGAGGGTTATTATAACTCGCACAAGAGCGAGTTTAAGCTCTCCTCGCCTGTGGTAAAGGGTTATATTGTCAATTTCCCTGAAAAATATCGCCGAAAGGATTGGTTACTTGCAATGATGTCCTCAAAGAAAAGTGATGCGTTAAAGGATTTTGAGCAGGTGTGTCTGAAGAATAACTTCCGCCTTGTAAAGCATGAGGATTGGGTTGACTATTCTGAGTATCTCTCCTCACTGCCACTGCTACGCACAGCCAAACATGAGGATTTGCTGAGTAAAAGAGATGTTCAGCAGATACTCTACAACCACACATACTACTGTTTTCGTATTACCGATGTACTGCATGCAGGAGAGCCAATGCCTCTGTTTATGGCAAAGGATAAGATTGTAAGAATCCTTACTACACGCCGTCAGGGGGAGGTTATACGCTCAAATGAGGAGCGTATTGTTCGCAATGCAGAGCAAAACAATCAAGTTAAGATCTACAGAGACTCTTTAGACACTAAAGGATATTAAAAAGATATTAAGATATGAGAAAAACACTTTTTACACTACTTGCACTGCTTGGTGCTTTTGTTGCTGTAGAGGCATCAAAGCACTTTGTGATGCTTGATAAGGTTGTTGCTGTGGTGGGCAACTCGTCTATTCTCTATTCTGAGGTTGAGCAGGTAGCCAATCAGCTTGTAGAGGCTCGTAGGGCTGAGGGTTATACCTCTGACCGCGACCCTAAAAATGAGGCTTTGGAGCAGCTAATGATGCAGAAACTGCTCTACAATCAGGCTCTTATAGACTCTGTAGAGGTAAGCCAGGCCGATATTGTCCAGAGGGTTGAGGCGCGCATAGAGCAGATGACCTCCGAGGCAGGCTCGGTTGTTGAACTTGAGAAGAAGAGCCACATGCCTATATATCACATCCGTGAACTTATCCGTCGTCAGTTTGAGGAGCAGGCCTACGCTACGGCCATGCAGCAAAATGTTATTGGCAAGGTTAGAGTTGTACCAGGCGAGGTTGAGCAGTTCTATAACAGTACAGACAAGGAGAATCTGCCCGTTATAGCTGAACAGTATGTCTATGCACACATAACCAAATATCCTGCAGGTATGGATGCAGCTAAGCGTAGAACAAGGGAGCGTCTGTTGGATATGCGTGAGCGAATTGTTACGGGCAAGGCTCAGTTTGCGACCCTTGCGCGCATGTACTCTGTAGATGGCGCAGCAATCCGTGGCGGAGAGCTTGAGCCCACAACCCTTAACGGTTGGGTAAAGCCATTTGCAGATGCCGTTGAGGAGCTTAAACCTGGTCAGGTGTCGGAGATTGTTGAGACTCAGTTTGGACTGCATATTGTACAGATGATAGACAAGCGCGGAAGTCTCTACCACTGCCGTCACATTGTTCTTAGACCTACATATACCACCGAGGAGATTGTGGCCCCAATGCTTGAGCTTGATAGCATCGCAAACCTTATCCGTAAAGACTCTTTGACTTTTGAGGCTGCGGCACTCAAGCACTCAGACGATAAGCACTCTCGCCAAAATGGTGGTATTGTAACTAATCACGACCTTTTGGAGCACTATTCGGCTTTTGATGCCAAGCTTACAGCCACAAAGTTCCTCAAGGAGGACTTCGGAATCGGAGGAGGCAAGAGTATTGACGACTATAACGCTATCCGCCACATGAAGAAGGGGGATATCTCTCAGGCCTTCAGAACATCGGATATGAACGGAAACGAGATGTGTAAGATTGTAAAACTTGTGGATGTAATCCCGTCTCACAAGGCGAGTCTTGATGAGGATTACCTGCGCCTTGAGCAGATTGCTCTTGAGAATAAGCAGCAGAAGGTGTTCCAGGAGTGGCTTGATGCAAAAATCGCATCTATGTATGTGCATATTGCGCCAGAGTTCCGTAGTGGAGAGTTTTTGAATAAGAGCTGGGTTAAGGATAACGCCCAGCAGGTTAAAGTTGTCAGCGTAAAGTAGTTTTAGGTGAAAAAGTCTCTTACAGCCATATTTGTAACCCTCTCTGCGATGGTTAGCATCCTGTTTGCGGGCAGTAGCGGTATGCCACAGCTGCCTGAGCGGGGTAGAGATAGCGCAGAGGAGCAGACAAAGAGTGATAAGTATATCAACATGCGCTCGGATGCAGGTCGCCAGACCGAACTCGGCGGCAAAGGGGGCAAGAAGATACTTATCGCTGTGGGAAACTTTGCGGCACATCATAACGGCACAGTAATTACATGCGATAGCACTGTGCGCTACTCTGATACCCACCTTGAGTGCTTTGGTAAGGTGCTGATAAACAAGGGGACAACCTACATCTATGGCGATAGGGCAGAGTACGACGGCGAGAAAAACGAGGCTAAGATATACTCCGACATCATCAAGGTTGTCGATAAGGGTACAACGCTCTATACATATAACTTTACCTTCAACACAGAGAGTAATATCGGCACATTTACAGGTGGTGGCGTAGTTATTGACGGACAAAACCGCCTTGAGGCAGATAGAGGCTACTATAATGCTGATACTAAGGATATTATCTGCGTTACTCGCGTAGAGATGCGTGATGATAAGTATGCCATGAAAGGAGACTCGGTAATCTATAATATGGAGAGCAAAGATGCCAAGTTCTTCCGCCATACCAATATCTGGAATAACGAGGATAACGAGTACCTATATGCCGACTGTGGTCAGTTTGTCAGTGCAGACGACCTCTATCGTATAACCGAGAACGGATATATCCTTACCGAGGAGCAGGAGGTGTGGAGCGACAGCCTTGACTACTACCGTGAGCGAGGTTATGCCAAACTGAAGAATAATATCCAGATAGACGACACAACACAGAAGATTATCGCCTTTGGAGATTGGGGTGAGTATTGGAAAGAGCCGGGTAACGCCTTTCTAACCCAAAATCCGGCTATGGTAAGCTACGATACAGAGCAGTCAGACAGCCTATTTATCCGCTCAGACTCGATGTTCTTCTTTACCAAAGACCCTGTAGCAGAACGCCTTGAGAGGGAGCGAAAGGCAGCAGCCCGTGCAGACTCTATTGCGGCAGCTAAAGACTCTATTGTTGCTGCAAGGCAGACTATTGCATCTTCAGCCTCAAAATCCAAGAAGGAGGGTAGTGATGTACAGGAGTCTTCAGCAGATATGTCTGAGCGTGCAAAGCAATCCCTTGAGCGTGCTAAGTCGGAACGCAAAAATCGAGGTAAGGGTGGAGAGCCTGAGCATAGAGAGCAGAGTAGTCCAAAGACTAAGAGTGATAAGACAACTGTGCCAACAGATAGCCCAGATTCAGTGCAGATTAGACCTGATAGCCTTGTAAAAGACTCTGTAAGAGTCGATTCATTGGCTCAGGATAGCACCTTTAACCCTCTTGACACACTGCCACTTAAGGAGCGTAAGGCTATAGAGAAGGCTGCGGCAAAGGCTCTAAAAAAACATATTCGCGACTCTGTTAAGGCTGTTAAGGCGGACTCATTGAGGGTCAAACTTGACAGAATAGCCGATAAAAGACAAGCTGCAAAGAGTGCATACCTTAAAAAACTTGAGTATAAAGACTCTCTGCGAAAGGTTAGGGCGCGCGAGATTGCAGATAAGAAGTTGCGCCGCAAGATAGCTCGCCTTGAGCGTAGGGGTATCTTTATAAAACCTGTACATGACTCGGTGTTTGTGGAGATAGACTCGCTTATCTATGCCGACTCTGTGCCACATGACTCGATAACGGTCCACATGCTTGACTCGCTGATTGCAATCTACTTTCCACGCAAGGAGGTTGTGGATACACTGCAGACACAACTTGATACTATCGCTGTGGATTCTACCTATAAACTTATTATGGCACTGAGAAATGTGCGTATGTTCCGCAGTGATTCACAAATGGTGTGCGACTCGTTACTTATAAGGAGTACCGACTCAATAATCCACCTCTATAGAGAGCCTGTAATGTGGAGCGATAATAATCAGGTTACAGCAGACAGCATGCACATCTATAGCTCAAATAACCGCCTTATAAAGGCACTCTTTGAGGGCCATCCTATGACTGTGGCTCAGATTGATACGGCACACTACAATCAGGTTGCAGGCAAGGAGATGATAGCCTACTTTAACGATAATAATGAGCTGTATCGCAACGATGTTAAGGGCAATGTGCAGACCATATACTATATGCAGGAGGATGAAAACAGCCCAGAGGTCTCAATGATGGCGTACATTGAGAGTGGCGATATGACAGCCTATATAGAGAATCGCCAACTTCGAGGTATTACATATAGAACTAACCCGACCTATTACTTCTATCCGATAGACAAGATTCCGGAGGATAGAGAGACCCGTCTTAAGGGCTTTAAGTGGGAGGAGGGTCGCAGACCGGGTAGAGATAGTGTCTTTACCCGTACAATTAGGGCATCAAAGAGGGAGAGCATCGAGAAATTACCTCGTCCACACTTCCCTATAGAGCATGCTCTGACACTTCGCAAACAACGCCTTGAGAGTTCGGGCCAGTGGCACGACAGAACAGATACCCTTAGCCTTGAGACCTTAGAGTGGGTTGAGAGTGTAAGAGACTAAGCATAAAAAGCAGTAATTATGAGCAGTAAAAAAAATCTCCGTTTTGAGACTCGCCAAATTCATGGCGGCTACCATGTTGATTCAACAGGCTCACGCGGCATTGCAATCTATCCTACCGCAGCATATCATTTTGAGAGTTGTGATTATGCAGCAAATCTCTTTGAACTAAGTCAAGGAGGTAATATCTATACCCGATTGCATAATCCTACTACAGCAGCATACGAGGAGCGTATCTCCTCGCTCTATAACGCTGTAGGCGCACTTGCTGTCTCCTCTGGCATGGCAGCAATATTTATTACTGTAACATCACTTGCTCAGGCTGGAGATAATATCGTTGCAGCACCTTTTCTTTATGGAGGTACATACAATCAGTTCCGCCACTCGCTGCGTAAGTTAGGTATCGAGGTCAGAATTGCTACAACAGATAGCATTGAGGCTTTTGAGAGCCTTATAGACGAGCATACCCGTATGATTTATGTAGAGAGTATGGGTAATCCGACATGTGATGTTGCCGATCTTGAGGCTATAGGTAATCTGGCAACTCAGTACGATGTACCTTTTGTTGTGGATAACACCTTTGGCGCAGCTGGTTTTCTGTGTAATCCATTTGATTGGGGTGCAAATATAGTCGTTGACTCGGCTACAAAGTGGATAAACGGCCACGGAACAGCTATGGGCGGTATAATCGTGGATGGCGGTAACTATAATTG
>JAFWBN010000178.1 GCA_017507075.1 Alistipes sp.
ACCTATTATGTTCCCAGGCGTACCACAACCCGTAAAACTCGGACTTGCCGGAGGACCGCTTATTGTGGCTATCCTTATGGCTCGCTATGGACCAAACTACAAGCTTGTAACATTTACAACCAATAGTGCCAATATGATGATTCGAGAGATTGGTATCTCTCTGTTCCTTGCCGCTGTAGGACTTGGCGCAGGTGAGGACTTCGTGGCATCAATCGCAGGTGGCGGTTATTGGTGGATTCTCTATGGAGTGATTATTACGGTACTCCCTCTACTTGTTGTTGGTGTAGTGGCTCGAAAGGCATGTAAGCTCGACTACTTTACAATTATGGGACTTATGGCAGGCGCAATGACCGACCCTCCTGCCCTTGCATACGCAAACTCAGTAGGCTCAAATGACCGCTCCGCCGTATCATACGCAGCAGTCTATCCTCTGACAATGTTCCTCAGAATCTTTACAGCACAAATCCTCGCGCTGATAGCTCTTGCGTAAAGTGCTTATAGCGCAACTTTAGTACCCCTCCGCTAAATCAAAGCACCAATTTGTCGTCAAAAGGTAGTAGTTGCAACGCTCGGCGTTTTTCGAGGCGATGAGCTGTACTAAGCGTACTGCCCATTGACGAGAAAAAGGTTAGCGGCAGCAAATGCTACCTTTTCACGGCAAATAATTTGTTGTCAAAGTGGTACACCAAAGCACCTCCCCATTTGTGCTTAGAAGGGCGTAGATGCCACGCTCGGCAAAAAATCCAGCTATGGATAGTACAAAAGCGTACAGCCATTGCTGGATTTTTTGTTAGCGGAAGCAGGTATGCACTTATAAGCGCAAATGTGCCGTAGATGCCGTGCTATGACGACAAAATTAGTCTCGAGGATAAGCCGCAATAAACACATTGCGCTCTCTCAACTCCTCCTGAACTTTATGCAGTTCGGTAAGGGAGAGAGTTCCAACGACATATTTATACTCTTCAGAGGTATATTTCTCGCTAATTGAGTCAAAGTTGAGCAGCGCCAAATCCTCTGCATTTGAGTAGCGATAATAGACGCGGAAAGAGTGGTCGGTGGTATAGTTTGGCAGTTGTGAATCGTTGCGCTTCTTATACTCATATTTATAGTTATACAGGCAGGCTGTAATATCGCTAAGCACGGCAGAGCCTGTAGGATAACCTCCGGCACCACGACCAAACATAAACTGTTTATCATAGAACAGTCCCTTGATAACTACGCCATTGAACTCATCTTCAACGCTATAGATATACTTATTGCGAGAGATAAGCTGTGGCATAACGCTCATAATCAAGCGGTTATTTGCAAGTTTCTCGACATGTGCAACAAGCTTAAAACGGCGTTCTTTCTCTGTAGCAAAACGGATATCTGCGTCGTTCATATTTGAGATTCCGTAGGTAAAAATTTTATCTGGAGCCACATAGATACCAAAGGCATGAACGGTGATGATTATCAGCTTAAATAGCGAGTCCCAGCCGTCGATATCAAGAGATGGATTACTCTCGGCAAAGCCCAAATCCTGCGCAAGTTTAAGAGCGTCAGGGTAGGACATCTTCTCGTTGAAGATTTTTGAGAGGATAAAGTTTGACGAGCCGTTAAGGATACCCTTTACAGAGGTCAGCAAGTCGTTATCATAATACTCCTCAAGGTTACGGATAACAGGTATAGAGCCACATGCAGAGGCATCATAGAGCAGTGCGGTGTTATACTGGTGTTGCAGCTCTATAAGCTCTTCAATATGGTAGGCAAGCATCATCTTATTGCCCGAAACAACAGGAATGCGTTTCATAAGCGCACGCTTGACAATAGTATATGCAGCCTGGGCATCATCTATAAGCTCTACGATAAAATTAACCTCCGGATCAGAGAATATATCATCTGCATTATCTGTAAAGTTAGCCTCAATACCACGCGGTTTACTCAAATCGCGCACACATATACGGCGAATCTCAACATTTGAAGAGCCTATTCTCTGCAAAACATCGTAGAGTCCTCTGCCGACTGTTCCAAAGCCAAAAAGACCGATTTGTAGTTTTTTGCTGTTCATTTCCTTTATTTTATAAAGTTTAATATTATCTTATTAAGTGCCTGATGCTCAACCAAAAAGCCATCATGACCAAAAATTGAATCAAGGGTATGGTACTCTACATCGGGTATATTATTTACCAAAATCTGATGCTCTGCAGGCGAGAAGAGTATATCCGAAGTGATAGCCACGACAAGGGTTTTGGCCTTAATGCTCTTCAAGACATCCTCTACCCTACCTCGGCCTCTGCCAATATTGTGTGAATCTACGGCCTGAGAGAGGCGATAGTATGAATAGGCATTAAATCGTCGCCTAAGTTTATCGCCCTGGTAGCGTTGGTAGCTATGTACTCGGCGGGTAAAGAAGGCGTTATCAGGCTCTGCATCCTCCTGTGCCACATTATATGCAACACCGCCTCGGTAGCTCAAAAGGGCTATACTGCGTGCTACAGCCATACCATCAAGGCCTGCAGACTCTGTTCTCTGACCAAAAGTAGGGTCCAACTCAATTGCCATACGCTGCGACTCATTAAAAGCTGCAACCCATGCCATAACTCTTGGTGCTGTAGCGATAAAGATTGCCTTCTCTGCAAAGTCTGGTTGCATAACAGCCCACTCGATACTCTGAAAACCGCCTATAGAGCTACCTATAAGCACCTTAACACGCTTAATAGAGAGGTGTTCTGCCAAAAGCTGATGCACGCGCACCATATCCCTTACCGTAATTTGCGGGAAGTCGCCATACCAAGCCTCCCCCGTCTGTGGATTTACAGATAGTGGGCCTGTAGTACCATAGTGTGAGCCGAGAAAATTGGCACAGACCGTAAAATACTTGGAAGGGTCAAGGAAACATCCCTCCTCAACGGTATGAGGCCACCAATCTGCCACATCCGAATTTGCGGTAAGGGCGTGGCAGACCCAGATGACATTACTCTTATCCTCGTTCAAAGTACCATAGGTATCATAGGCTATGGTAAGCGAGTGGAAGGTATAGCCACCCTCTGTGGTAAATGGATGTGGGTAGTTATAAATTTTACTCATCTATTTGGTCAAAAGCCTGCTCAAAATCGTCAATAATATCCTCTACATTTTCAAGTCCAAGACTTATACGCAGAAGTGTCGGAGTTACACCGGCAGCAATCAAATCCTCCTCTGAGAGCTGTTTATGGGTGGTTGAAGCAGGGTGGGTAACAACACTGATGCTGTCGCCTATCATGGTCATATTGCCCATAAGTTTCAGAGACTCAACAAAATTGACTGTACTCTCAAGTGTACCCTTAAGTTCGATATTCATAACCGCAGAGGCTCCAAAGCGGTAATACTTCTGTGCATTCTTATACCCCGGATGCTCCTCAAAGCCTACATAGCTTACGCGGGCAACCTTTGGATGATTCCGGCAATACTCGGCAAGTATGCGGCAGCTCTCAACCTGGTGGGCTACTCTAAGTGAAAGAGTCTCAAGGCCCAACATCATAAGATATGAGTCAAAAGGCGATGGGCAGCAACCGAAGTCTCTAAGGCCGTCCACACGACACTTTACTATAAATGCTTGATTTCCAAAGGTTTCGTATATATTCAGACCGTGATAACCCTCAGA
>JAFWBN010000179.1 GCA_017507075.1 Alistipes sp.
ACAGAGAATGGCAAACCGCTGAAGGTCGAGAAGAGTGCTGATTCTGACCCACTTGCTGCAAAGGTAATCTTCGCAAAGCCGAATATCTTTGAGACCACAAAAGAGAGCAAGAAGACCAATCGCCTCTCTCTCGCTGCAAATATGTTCCGCTTCAAGGCAACTTCTGCAACAACCCCCGTTGTGATTACCCTCACAACCCCAGCTGGGCAGTCTTATACCCAGACACTCAACCGCCCTACAGCTTTCCCCGTGCTGTAGAGTAGTATCAGTAGATAAATAAAAGGCGTTACTAAAAAAGTAGCGCCTTTAATGTTAGAATGTAAAACCAAGACGAATGGTTAAGCAGGGGTCGTTATAATAATATAACCATCTTGGCATATAGCCTAAATTTAGATAGCAACTATATTTGTTGTTGATTTGGTAATTTACACCAATGGTGGGATTAATATGAAGCGGGGTGCCGTCGTAGTGATAAAAACCTGAACCTTCAGCAATAGGAACTAAAGCACCCAATGATAATGAGACAAATGGCTGCCAACGACTTTTGGGGAGTAAATAGAGTCGTGCATTTGCATAAATTGGTATAGCACAATCTCCACCATTTATATACCATTCCAATCCTGTACCACCTCCAAGAAATAAATAGTTATTAAACCTATATCCAGCTATATACTCTCCGCTTATACTTACATCGTAGAAAAGCTCAGAATGTACTCCCACCTCCACGGACTGCTCAAAGCCTCGTTCAATGGGGGCAAATGTTTTCTTTGGCTTGGGTTCAGGCTCTGTCTCAATAGTGATACCTTGAGCAGTTTTGAGCTGCTGGGCGTTGGTTGTAACAGCGCAAAGCAGAGCGGCTGCTAAAATTATAAATCTTTTCATACTACTTTGTCTGCTTGCTGTCAAATCGTTTTGTTGGAGAAGATACTATGTCGGACTCAAGGTCGCGATTTTTAACAGAGAGAGCCGACTGAACAAGCTCTGCATCGGCTTTAGTCGCTGTGCGGAAGTTGCGATAATATGCAGGATAGCCCGAAACTGTAATCTCAAGTCGTTTATTGACCGTTGCAACATCTATAATTGTTCCTACAAGCACATCGGCATTATGAGCCTTTGCGGCGCGTGAGAGAGCAATCTTTTTGAACTCAGCCATATTTGCAATTACGGCATCGGTAATTCTAATCTCTGCAAAAGCGGCCTTCTCTGTGTGAACGACCTTGCTGTTTGACACCTCAAGGTCTGCCATAACAGGCGAGAGGAGCATAGATTGCTCAGGCTCAAGGATTCTTACAGAGGACTCATAGTAGGCGCGCTCAACATTTGTCGGAGTCTGCTGCATTGCGCAACTTGTTGCAAGGAAAGCAACGGCGAGAATAGTTGAAAGTTTTTTCATTTTAATTTGGTTTTGCGCCACCCGACCCCTACATGGCAGAAAATAAAAAGAAAAGCGTGGAGCCGAAAACTTATTTTAGCAAATGAGGTTGTAGGATGACCTTGAGTATAAAATAAGCAACAGTCCCACGCCGATACCCATAGGTACGACGCAAGAATAATGTCAGTCTATCTCTACTCGTTAGAACTTCCTACATTCCATTTGCGAGAATAGTCTTACACTTTTCGTGATGTATGTCAGTACAAAAGTATAAAAAGTTTGGTAATTGTGCAACAGCTATCAACAAAAATCCCCTCGCTATGCAAGGGGAAATCTGTTATCTTTTAAGTGCCTCACTCCAAGAGTATGGGCGAACGACTGGCGGAGTATGCTCTACAGGGCGCAGGATAAGTGGCTCGGCTGTGGCTGTAGTTGCGGAGGTCTTACGGCTCACAGCGTCAAAAGTGACAAAATCCTCGTAGTTATACTGCCAGCTTGTGCCGTAGGCGAGCTTGTGGATGCGGTAGTAGATTCTCTCGCGAGATGGAGCATTAAAGCCGTCAGTATTATGGCG
Organism: Alistipes sp.; assembly: GCA_017507075.1. Lineage (GTDB taxonomy): Bacteria > Bacteroidota > Bacteroidia > Bacteroidales > Rikenellaceae > Alistipes. Next base: position 1,947 of record JAFWBN010000179.1, read on the forward strand.
CATAATGCTATTATCAGTTGGTCTCCATACGCCACTCCAGTAGGTGTAGCCACCCTCAAAGAGTCCAAGTCCATCATATTTATATCGCGTGTCTGCAAGGAAGTGTGACCATAGCACTTTGGTCGTGTCACTTGTAAAGTCTACATTGTGATACCAACCAAAGCCCTGCATCTCTTTAGCATCAGCAACTTCACTTGTCGGAACTTTGCCATACTCCTGATATGAGTACCCATCAGCCAGCTTGGCAAAG
>JAFWBN010000180.1 GCA_017507075.1 Alistipes sp.
ATAGAGTGGCAGATGATAGGTCATCTACAGACAAATAAGGTCAAGTATATAGTACCATTTATCTCACTTATTCAATCTGTGGATTCTCAAAAACTGCTTGAAACAATAGACCGCGAGGCTAAAAAGTGTGGCAGAGTTGTGGATTGTCTGCTTGAGGTACATGTGGCTCAGGAGGAGACAAAAAGCGGCTGGGAAGAGACAAGCCTAAGAGAATATTTAGCCACAGATAGTATCAAACAACTACAAAATGTCCGTATTCGTGGCATTATGGGTATGGCAACAAATACGGACGATAGCTCTATTATACGCACCGATTTTGAGCGACTTAAGTCGCTCAAACAAGAGTTGGAACCAATCTTTGATAGCAATTTTGATACTCTGTCTATGGGTATGTCAGACGACTACCATATTGCTATTGATTGTGGTAGTACGATGGTTCGTGTCGGCTCAAAGGTGTTTAGTGAGTAGTCTATTTGGCAAGTTATATCTTGTCGGTTAGTTTTTTAAGTATCTCTTCACACCCATTTTCAAGCATATTGAGAACAAGATAAAATCCCTCTGCACCCTCATAATATGGGTCGGGAACATAGCTATACTCAGGATATTGGGTTGTAAACTCTGCCATGCGATAGAGTTTGTCAAGATATTTGCGCTCCGGAGCTAAACGGCTGACTCTCTCATAGTTATTGTCATCCATAACTATAATCATATCAAAGTCGTAGAAATCATCTTCAGAGACTGTTCTTGCACGATGAGTAAGGTTGTACCCCCTCTCTAAAGCCGCACGACGCATACGAGGGTCAGGCAGACTGCCTCTATGTCCGGAGTATGTGCCGGCACTGTCAACAAAAATTCTATCTTGCAGCCCTCTTTGAGCCACCATCTGCTCCAATATGCCATTGGCTGCCGGAGAGCGACAGATATTTCCGAGGCAGACAAAGAGTATCTTTGTTTTCTTCTTAGTTTCCATAACAGGACAAAGGTAGTGTTTTTTTCGAGACATTACAATAGGCTTTGAAGAGTTTATATATTCCCTACTTTGGCTTATATTTTGCACGCTGTAGTGTTATGATTCGCAAAGTAGCTCAGATAATGGCGCAGTTGCGCAAGATGGACCGTGCATTACTCTTTATAAGGGTATTTGTTGGGATGATGCTGTTGGTGCATATAGGTTGGAAGATAAAGGATTTTGACTTTCTGATAGAGGGTTATCCAGCACTGTTATTTAATAGTCCTGTGGCATCGTTTTTTATCTTTACAACCATAGAGGCAATCTGTATGTTGATGTTTATTTTGGGGCTGTGGGTTAGATTTGCTGCCTTTATAATGTTGTTGGGTATTATTGTAGATATAGCCATGCTTTACGGAGTTGTTGGGTGGTTTGGCGTGGAGATGCAGGTGCTTTATGGAGGTATTTATATATGTTTACTCTTTTCGGGTGCTGGAAAATACTCATTAGATTACCATTTTGGGCAAAGTGATGAGAATGTTTAATGAAAAATGTATATATTTGTACTGTTATTATGTTATTATATATAAAGGTACAATTATGTTGAGAAAATTCACAATTGCAATACTTTTGACACTATGTGTTCAGACAGTAATGGCTCAGGATGTGGTGGTTCCGCACAAAGTAGAGAATGTTACAGTCAAAGACCTCAAGGGTCAAAGCGTTACTATACCATATTTTGGGGAGAAAAATCTGTTTATCTTCTATATTGACCCGGATACAGGCCTTGGAGGAAATGCGAACTATAAATACTCGGATATACTTGAGGAAAAAGGTGTTACAAACGGACCTAATATGTTTGGCTTTGGTATTCTTAACCTTGCAGATACAATGTTGCCAAAGGGTATTGTCCGCAGCATGGCTCGCAAACGCACGGCAAAGAATAATGGTCTTGTTCTTGATGATACTTCCCACGCTCTGCGCGATGCTTGGGGACTTGGAGATTGTAACGGAAAGTTCTGTTTTATGATTGTAACCAAGCAAGGTGAGTTGGTCTTCTTTCAGAAGGATGC
>JAFWBN010000181.1 GCA_017507075.1 Alistipes sp.
CTGCTTAAAGCATTTGCCGGCGAGAGTCAGGCCCGCAATCGTTACACCTACTTTGCCTCTGTAGCAAAAAAGGAGGGATATGAACAGATTGCCGCAATATTCCTTGAGACCGCCGAACAGGAGAAAGAGCATGCCAAACGATTTTTCAAGCTGCTTGAGGGTGGACAGGCGACAATTTATGAGGCAACATATCCGGCAGGCAAAATTGGCACAACACCTGAAAACCTGCTTGCCGCAGCGCAGGGCGAGAAGGAGGAGTGGGATGTACTCTATCCATCATTTGCTCAGACAGCCAAGGAGGAGGGCTTTGATGAGATTGCAAAGGTTTTTGAATATGTTGCAGGGGTGGAGACGGAGCATGAGCGTCGCTACTTAAAGCTTCTGAGTAGAATTACAGATGGAGATTTCTTCCACCGCAACCACGAAATTTGGTGGCAGTGCCGCAACTGCGGATATATCTGCAAAGCAACAGATGCACCTAAACTCTGCCCGACATGCCTGCATCCAAAGGCCTTTTTTGAGCCTATGAAAGAGAACTATTAGAAGAATCATCCTCAAAAGATGCTTCGTATATATACAATTGTGGCGTATAAAGGAGATATATCTCTTCATACGCCACTTTTTGTATTATCTGTTTTTGCTATTTTGAGTGCTTAATTTGCAAACCTCACTCAACAAAAGAACACCAACCGACAAACCTATAACTATCCACCATTGTTCAGAGGTTAGAGCTGTAAGTTTGAATAGCGACTGCATTGCAGGAACAAGCATTACAAGCAGTGTTAAACCCATAACAAGCACTATTGTAGCCCACAGCCAGCGGTTAGAGAATAATCTCTCGGTAAACCAATTATTGCCACTGTGAATACTGAATATCATCGTAAATTGCGAGAATATCATCACCGCAAATGTCATCGTACGTGCAGTCTCAATAGAGTGCTGTAAGCCAATCATATAGGCTGCAATAGTTACACAACCGATAATCAGAGCCTGTATTATAATCTTTGTCGTAAATGGTTTTGTAAAGATGCCTTGATTAGAATCTATCGGCTTACGATTCATTATATTTTTGGCTGCATAGTCCACACTGAGTGCCAACGACGGCAGGCTGTCGCCAACAAGATTGATAAAGAGCAGTTGAATAGGCAATAACGGCATATCAAAGTTACATAACACAGCCACAAGCAGCAGTACAATCTCACCGAGATTGGTCGAAATCATAAATTGGATAGACTTGATAAGGTTGTCGTATATACGGCGACCCTCACGCACCGACTGCACAATAGTTGCGAAGTTGTCATCTGCCAATACCACATCGGCAGCCTCCTTCGATACATCTGTGCCCGTGATGCCCATAGCAACGCCTATGTTTGCAAGTTTCAGTGCCGGCGCATCGTTCACACCATCACCCGTCATCGCGACCACATTGCCGAGCTTCTGATATGCCTCTACGATACGCACCTTATGCTCAGGGGCTACACGCGCAAAGACCGATACGCTGCCCGCAATGCTGCGTAGCTCTTCGTCGCTCATACTCTCCACATCACTACCCGTAAGTACCTTGTCCGTAGCGGTCATAATACCCAGACTCTGAGCTATAGCCGAGGCTGTAATTTTGTGGTCGCCGGTAATCATTACAGGCTTGATACCAGCCCTCTTGCACTGCTCGACAGCCACCATTGCCTCCTCGCGAGGTGGGTCAATCATACCGACCATACCGACAAATATCAAATCTCGCTCGGCATTTGCCGTCAGCATTTTCAGTTGCTCGGCATTGAGTTTAGTAAAGAAATGCACCGTTTTGTATGCCATACAAAGTATGCGTAGAGCTTTGCCTGCCATGGTAATATTGGCTGCGGCAAGCACCTTTTTATCGCCATCCGTAATAGCTCTAACCTCGCCATTATCCTCTATTTGGCTACACTTTGCCAAAAGCTCATCAAAACCGCCCTTTGTAGCCACAAATACTGTTTGCTCGTCTTTGCGATGGAGTGTAGTCATTAACTTTCGCTCCGAATCAAAAGGTATCTCTGAGAGTCTTGGATATATAGAGTCTAAGCCTCTATAGAAAACACTATTTTGCTCTGCAAAAGCGACTAAAGCGGTCTCTGTCGGGTCGCCTATAAGTTCATTATCGCCACCCTGTATAGTATCGTTACAGAGTGCGCCAATGGTTATTAGACTCTTTGACGCATTAGGGTAGCTCTCCACAACGGTCATCTTATTTTGGGTAAGTGTACCCGTCTTGTCGGAGCATATAACGGTTGTACTGCCAAGAGTCTCAACAGATGGCAGATTACGCACAATAGCGTTCTGCTTTGCAAGTCGCTGCACACCCAACGCCAACACAACAGTAGAGACAGCCGGCAGACCCTCTGGAATAGCAGCCACAGCAAGGCTCACGGCTGTCATAAACATCTCCATAAGCCCTCGACCATAGCACAAGCCGATTATAAATATTACAGCACAAACCACAAGGCTTATAATTGCAAGCACCTTACCGAGCTTATCGAGCCTAACCTGCATAGGAGTCCGTATATCGGGTACGGATTTAATCATTGCCGCAATTTTTCCCACTTCTGTTTGTTCGCCCGTAGCTACAACTACACCTACTCCACGCCCGTATGTTACGCTGCATGAACTAAACGCCATATTTATTCTATCGCCAATAGACACCTCTTCGCCTATTGCCTCCACTCCCTTCTCTACAGGCAGCGACTCGCCCGTTAGTGCCGCCTCCTGAATTTTAAGATTTACACTCTCTACAAGGCGTAAGTCGGCAGGTACACAGTCTCCTGTCTCAATCTCTACAATATCGCCTACAACAAGTTCACGCGACTCTATGACCTGATGTTCGCCATTTCTAATAACTTTACAGTGCGGAGCTGATAGCTTTTCGAGTGCATCAAGCGCATTTTCAGCCTTTGCCTCCTGAAAAACACCTATATTGGGGCTTTAACGGATTGGGGCATGCCTGCATGTGGCCGCCGCTGGTGAAGATCATGACCTGCGCCCTGCGGAAAGAAGATTATGCAAGAATGGTCCCGATGATCGGTGTCAGTTC
>JAFWBN010000182.1 GCA_017507075.1 Alistipes sp.
AATCGCATAGAGATTATTTAGAATATCTTTACGCTCTTTTGAAATATTTTATTACATTTGCAATATGAACAGATATAGTTCTCAACTTGTAGCCCTATGCGTGGCTGTTTGTATAACTCTCTATTTCTGGTTGAAATGGTGGGCTGCAGCGGCATGTTTAATAGTGTTACTATTCTGTCTTATTTGTCATATTATAAAGAAAAAGAAGGCTTCTATCTCAAACAAACACAAATCTCAAAATATAGCTGAAACAAGAAATTTAACCGCAGATTTTCAAAGAGACCGTATCGAGAGGCGCAAAGCTCAAGGCCAGGCTATTAGAACGCTCTCTTTTATATCCTCACAGGGCGGAAAGAGTTATGAGCGCGTGGTTAATCACCTACTTGATTGGCATTTAGAATATTCCCGCAAAGGTTTAATAAACCACACAGATTTGTATGATTTTCTTATAGATAGCGCACAGCAGAGACTAAAAAGCGCAAAGGCAGACTATCTGAAACACGAACTTAGAGTATCAATTGCCGTTGTCAGACTCTTCTTAAGAGGATACACCCCAGAAAAGGTCGCCGAGTGGTTAGAAGAACACACTCAGTAAATACCTACTCGTAACGGGCTAAAGCCCTTAATACTGCGCGCAAAGCGCGCTATTCTATGTCATTGAGAGCTAAAAGCCCGTTGCTATTCAATGCCATTTGTCATTACTCAGCGCGCTGTCCTTAGTGTCTCTAAGGACTCTAGGGTCTCTAAGGTCCTTAGGGACTATAGCGCGCCTAAATTGAAGTTCCCCTACCGCCAAATTAAAGTACCTACCCAATTTGTCGTCAGAGTGGTGCATTTACAACGCTCGTTGAAATCTGAGTCGAAGGGCTGTACTTCTGTACTGCCCTTTGCCGAAGATGAGACAGCGGCAGGAAATGCGCCGCTATCACAACAAATTAAAGTACCCATTTGTGCTTAAAAGGGCGTAGATGCAACGCTCGGCAAAAAAATCCAGCGATGGATAGTACAAAGCGTACAGCCATTGCTGGATTTTTTTGTTAGCGGAAGCAGGTATGCACTTATAAGCGCAAATATGCCGCTATGACGACAAATTTATAGCCTACAATACACCGAAACATCCTCCCTATCATCCTTAGCTGTCCAGCGCATAGTATCGTGTGTCATCTCGACGATGTAGCGATGCGCCCAGTCGGCATAGTTATAGTCGCCGGCGGTATAGTTTCCTCGGATTATAGCACCAAGTTCGGCATCGGTTTCGATATAGTAGTTGCCATGTTTAACCTCTTCCTCCATACTACCTATATTTTGGTAGAGGGTAAAGGTGTGGTCTGAGCGGACAAACTCTATATGCACATACGACCCTGGTGCAAGGGTTACGCCATTATCGTAGCTCTGCAGAGCCCACAATCCGGCAATGCTATGTGGGGTTACTTCAATAAGGGTTTCAAATTGCTCTTCGCCACCCTCTTTACAGCTGCACAACAACATGGCAACTGCCACAAATAGTGTAAAATATCTCTTCATATTACTCAATTTTTATCTCTCTTGCTCTTGGGGCCATATCTGCCACAAGGTATAACTTCATATTTTGCTCCGAACAGCCTGTAAGTGTTACAACAATATCTGCTGTTTGACCAGGTTTTACTATTTCAGGCTCTGCATGCAGGGTTATCTGCTTTGATGAGAGCAGGGTATCTTTCTCAATCTTTATCGTTTTACTGCTCCCGTTCATACAAGCTATTCTTTCAACCTTAGAACTGCTAAAATTTACGCTCTCGCGACGCAAAAGCAGTCCTGCGCAATGGTATGGATAGTCGCCACTTCTATCTTTATCGGGGATAACATACCCCTTAACCGTCAGTACGGCTGTAGGCTGATTTTCCGACAAATTTGTATAGGCAAGAACTTTATGCTCAAATGGCCCAGGAAAGCCTTTGGGGTTAAAAGTCAGCACTATCTCGCCACTCTTTTCTGCATCGATAACTCTACTGCTCATTGTTGCAGACAGGCATCTGCAAGTTGTCGAGAGTTTGGTTACAGCGATGCTCTTGCTCTCATTATTTTGCAGTTTAACCACTCTTTGAGCTATTTTCTGCTCCTCTATGCGATTAAAATCGACACTCTTACCACCCTCAACCACAACCTTTGAGACAACGCTCTTTGGCGAGGCAATGCTGTCAAGGCGCGATTTGGGTATAAGTATCATCTGAGCATAGGGCTCAGTTGTACAGAGCGTTACAGCAAGGACAAGGAGCAGAGTTCGCATTACAGCCATCCGTTTTGGTTTGTATTACGACGCACGGTAATATTAAAGTTATGCTCCACACCACTACTTGCAACAATTGTAGCCGTTGTAGTTCCGCTCTTATGGGCCGTAAAGAGCAGATTTTCGCCACTCTTTGCAACGCTTACAACAGAGGTGTCGTCAATTGCAACAGAGTATGTCATCTCCTGACCATTGACAAAATAGCGTGCAGGAGATACTGCCACACTTTCGCCCTCTGAAATATAGAGATTTGGAAAGTGCATATCCACACCCACATCACCTGCTATGGCCTTAAGGAAGGCTGTAGCATTGACCTGACCTGAGCCCATCTTGTTGCGATAGTCCGCCATATTTATCTGCATAGGCTGTAACGGGCCTATATCGGCAACATAGCGACGATACTCCTTTTTGCCTGTCATATAGTTCTCTATCGGAGTTGCGCTATCCACAAGCAGTTTTTGAAGTTCTGCAGCCTTAAAATGGCGACGCAGTTGTGTTGCGTAGCTTATACCTAAAGCCACAACACCCGACACATGAGGACAAGCCATAGAGGTACCCTCCATATAACCATAGCCACTACTACTAACATGATAAGGTAGTGTAGAGAGTATGCAACCCACCTCGCCGTAATTATGGGTATCATCCACATACTCATAATAGTAGTCTTGGTCGCCACCCGGAGCTGAGATAGTAGTTCCAGGTCCATAGTTTGTATATACTGCCGGAGTAAAGTCGGCAGCTGTAGCGGCTACAGATACATACTCGTCTGCCGCACCAGGATAGCCGGCCATAGGAGCAGCCTCATTTCCACCTGCAAAGACTGCTATACCGCCCTCTATTGCGCCATTTGCAGAGCCTGCATTATGGGTAAAATACTCCAAAGCCTCTCTCTCAAGCGGAGAGCCTGCAATCCACTCCTCAAGGGAGCCAAATGCTGCATCGCCCCACTCATATACATTGGCACATGCAGAGACATAACCCCAGCTACACTGGAGAACAACCGCTCCATTATCTGCTGCATATTTTATGGCGCGAACTGTCGAGAGAATACTTGTAGCAACATTACCGGAGAAAATCTGGCACACCATAATCTTCACTCCGCTACCACTATTTCCATTACCTCCTGCAATAGAACTTATACCCACGCCATTATTATTCACTGCCGCGATAACACCTGCCACATGAGTACCATGACCCGAATCATAGACATCATCAGAGACAATAACGCCCGAATCATGCACGAAGTTATAGCCATATCTATCGTCCTTATATCCATTGCCGTCAGCATCTACACCTGCGCGAAGTGTTTCAGCCTCATTGACCCATATATTTGCCTTCAAATCGGGATGTTCTACAAAGATGCCCTCATCCAGGACTGCCACAATAACGCTATTATCGCCCGTTGACATCTCCCAGGCCTCTTGACACTGCACATCGGCATCCTTAACAGATTTTACAACGCCATCCTTACAGAAATCTGTACCATTATTGATAAGATTCCACTGTTTAGGCAGCAAAGGATCTGATAACACAGCACGGGTAGTGGCTCTACTTGCCGCATCAACTCTATCCTTGCTCAGTGCTACGGCTTTCGAGTTATAAGCACGCTTAATTGTTCGATTTACATCTACCTTCTGCACTTGACCTAAGCGTGCAAAGCGGCGTACAACATCTTCTACGCTTACCTCTGAAGAGTTAAAGCGGACAACATACCACAAATCAAGGCCACTACTAATTGTTCTCTCTTCACTCTTAACATCTATAGGGAATACTCGCTCAATAGAGCATGTACCTATAGTTTCCAAGACTTCATCCACACTCGGATTACCAGAGCGAGTAACTACGGCAGTCTCTACAGCACCCTGAGCTATTAACTCTGCAACAACAGGGGTGAACTTTACAAGAATTTCACTCTCTGAATATGGTTTTACTGTCTCCGTTACACTCTGCTCAAAGCCTCTACTACAAGAGAGTGTAAAGATAAGCACCGAGATTATCAAAAATATCTTTTTCATACTACTCCTCCTCGCCCATTGGCTGTTTTTTGGTTGTGTATTCCTTATAATAGTAGTCCATATTTGCAGGCTCATTGTCAAAAACAGCAAGAGTTCCGTTCTTTGCCCTGCCCTCTTGTGGGAAGACAAGACTATATGGAATCCACATATCAAGAGCCGGATGGTAGAGCAGCCAATCAGGCAACTTACCATAGAGTCGATTGTGATTTATCGAGAATCGCTTGCAAGATGGCATAACCTTCTTGATTTTTCTATCTACAAGAATCTGCGGCAACGAATCTACAGCAACAATCTCCGCCTGAGTATAGTATGGTACACTATCATCATCCTCAAATGTCGGAAGTTCGCCCTGAAGATAGTTTACAGAGAGAACAAGAGTATCCAAATCCCACTTAAGCAAATCTACAGGGAATTGAGGTTCATCCATAAATCCTCCCAAATCTGTTCTTATAGTATTACTCAAATCTGAAACGACACTACGCTGGTTTGCGTTGAGAATAAGTGAACGCAGTTTTGGAAAGTTCTCCTTTGTAAGCACATCAGGGACAGTCTGGAAGTTGTTTGAGCATATATTCAGATACTCCAGATTCTTCAGATTTGCAAAACTCTTAGGCAGTGATATAAGTCCATAGCTACCCACTGTAAGGCGACGCAGCTGCGTAAGGCTTGAAATATCATCTCCAAGTTCAAGGTCTAACAAGAAGGTATTTGTGTTACCAAAGAAGTAGAGTTCGTCTGCTGCTGTGAGATATTTCACCTCATACGGCAGGCTCTCCTTGATATTAAAGAAGAAGAACTCCGCTTTGCGCAGACGACCAACCTTCTCCGGAGTACAGCCCTCCATGCTTTCATCCCACAATGTAACATTATCCCACATATCCATAGGCTGTGAAGCATCCCAGCTGGTCAATGTTTGCAGCGTACGAGATATTGAGAGCAATGCCACAGAGTCGCCTGCACGAGTATCAGGAATAATAGGCTCAGAAGCCTGCTGAGTAACATTTATCTTGTCTTGACGGGCAAGAGTAACACCACCCTTTGGCACAAAAGTAACACCTGCAAGACGCTCACGGTCTGTGGTGTTTATATCCCACTTAAAGCGAAGTGTTGTCTGTCGAGGACGCGCTCCACGATTAAGCTCAAGAGTGTGTTTCTCGCTACTTAACCAGCCTGCATTATCCGGAATATCTACCGTAAAGTCGGTATTTGCCACAACATTTACCTCAAAGTACCTCTCCTCAAGGGGTTTATAGTTTGCAATGGTTATATCTGGCTGCTCCACGGTTATAGAGTAGTCAAAACCCTTCTGGTTGACAACAATCTCCTTTTCCTCCCAAGTGGCAAGGTTTTGAATCCTCACAACGCCCCTGCGAGGAGTTACTGTAAGGGCTGAATCGATAATAAACTTACACTCTGCCGTTCCTCTGCCATTTGCAGGAGAGACTGTTATCCAAGCATTATCCGTAGAGGCAATCCAACGCTCTGTTGATGTTATTGTGCGAGTAACGCTACCTCCTGCGGCATCAACATCAATCTCAATACCTTCAGTCGAGAACTGCAAATCTGTATTATCCTCTCCACACGCTGCAAAAAGTGCAGTAGAGACTAAAATTATATAGAAAATCTTTTTCATATCTTACTCAAGCATTGCATCACAATTTAGAATTGTTTGACTCTTATCATAGAGCAGAATATATGCCCCAACCTGCCATGCATAACATATATCAGAAGCATCAAAGATTATATTCGGGTTATCCGATATATCAAGGTAGTATATAAGAGTTGAAATTGTATCCTCAATCTTTCTCAGGTCATTTGAGCCGAGATAAAGACCTCTCAGGCCCTTGTGATTGAAAATTCCTGTTGGCCACTCTCTAAGACAACGCTCTCCATTGCTGTTTCTCTGGCTACGGATACCATAAACTGTAAGGTATGAGCTATCAAGTGGCTCAAATGGGAAGTGTTCAAAGCAATTGAAAGAGAACTCCACTCCATACAAATATGGAAGATTTCCTGCATGCATATCCCGTGGTAGATCCTTGAGTTTATTGTACGACAAATCAATAGATGTCAGATAGATAGCATTTTCATACTCAAAACATCCTCTTGGAATCTCATCTATATTACATGCTCTAAGTATAATATAGGCAATCTGAGAATTAGTCTTTGCAAAAGCTATAGGATACTTTGTCAATTTCGGATTCTGCGCAAGAGTAAAAGTATTTGCCTTCAATCCGCGATAAGTTCCATCCTCTTCGCCCTCACAGCCATCAATCTGATTTCCCGAAAGGTCTAAAGATGTGAGGGTGGCGTTACCTTTTGCCGAAAAGATATTTGGTATCTTTTTAAGTCGGTTATATCTAACAGAGAAACTCTCAGAATCGGCATAACCACAGAAATAGCCCTCGCTATCTGCAGGAAGTGTTTCAAGCATATTATTATCCAAATATAGCTGAACAGGAGACACACTTTTTCCCCACGGATGAATCTTGGAGATTTTGTTATAGGCCAAATCTACAAGTCCAATCTTTACAAAGTTCTTAAACGATTCTGGGACATGTTCCAAAGAGTTCTGACGAGCATACAAAATCTGCAACTTCTCCTTTGATGCGCCATTTGCAAGAGCGTCAAAACCGGCATAAATATCCGCTGCACTCCACTGAGCATTATTTGAGATATTAAGCGACACAAGTTCCGGAAGAGATGCTATTGCAATAGGAAACTTTGTCATCTTTGAGCAGTTATAAATCTCCAAATCCGTTAGCGAAGAGAGTTTTGAGATTGAATCAGGAAGGCTCTCTATCTCTCCATTTGCAATATAGAGATACTGAAGGTTTACAAGATTTCCAATCTCTTCTGGTAACGACTTAAGTCCGTTCATCAGCACTCCGTGGTGAGTATCCATTGGTCGAATAATCTGGCTACCACTCTTTTTGTCGATTATTTGGCTCTCTGTCATTGTATCATAGAGCAAGGTGGCTGCAATCTTAATATTATTCTCGGCAAGCGCACGCGCACAAGGCTCTGAAAACTGTGTTGCAGGATGAATTGTTCTAAGATACTCTGAATGCAACTCAAAACGATTTCTATTACGCTCCGAAAGGCTCTTGCTACTATCAAGAGTCGGGTCGTAAGAGATGAGATTTGTGTCATTGTGTGTACCCAAATATAGCTCTACAAGAGCTGTAAGTTGACCTATAGCAGGCGAAAGATGACCTCGAACAGCAAAGCCGCTTATATCTATACGAGCCACACGACCATTGGAGTGGAGAGCAACGCCAGGTTGGTCGCCCCACAAATCGGGGTCTTTATTAAAGTCCCAATTGCTTCCACGCTCATACTCTTCTCCGTTATAGCTCCAATTCTCACCATCAAGGCTCTTCCAAATCTGATAAAGTGCATAGTAGTCCTTGATGTAGTCATCACTTTGGTACAAAGAGACCTTTACATCCGCCTCTGTAGTCTTATTATCCTCAACAGTGAAAGATGATAGTTTTGGCGAAGTGTTACTTTCAAGGAGGTTATTTGATTTATCATAAGCCTCGTAAGATACCACTCGATAGTTACCTGCTGGCAAACTAACAAGAGAGTCGCACTCTATGTATGATATTCTGTATCCCTCTTTATCGCTATACTCATCTTTTTGGTCGAAATCTACAGAGAACTCTGTTGACAGTTTCTCTATCTTTGTAGGATTGGTTACACTCCCCGATTGCAATAGTTGACCTACAGTGATAGAGATGTATTTTATCTCATCAAAAGTATATTGTCTTGTTACGGCACGGGTTGGAGCATCTGAAAAATCGCCACTATCCTTTTTTAGGGTAAAGTGAACTATTCCGCGAGCTTTTACATTTACCGTGATGTCATGTACTGTAAGTGCATCAGCTGCAATATTAAAACTGCTCTGCTCCGCAGGTGCGCCTGTATAGATAAGTTCATCTGCTGAATCATAAAGGGAAAAGGATACAAGACGATACTCACCCGTAAGCAGCTGCAATTTATCTGTTCTCAGGCCAAACTCGGCACTACCATCTGCAGAGTGCAGCGTCAGAGTCTGAGCTATCGTGGTCTGCTCATAGCCTAAAGTTACCTTAACCTTGCAGGCCTCTGCTAAATAGTCAAGACTACTCTTAATTGCGCGAGTATTGTATGACGCCTCTTTATAGAGTTTGAACTGTGCATATCCATAGTCATTATCTCTGTAATCAGGCTCAGAGACTTTACTGCAGCCTGTCAAAAATAATGCTACAAGGGATAATATTGATAAAAATCTATTCATTACTGAGCAATATTGAGTGTACAAATCAGCACCAAAGCACCTTGACCAAATACAAGTGCGCCAGTTTTTCCATTACCCGTCTGAGCATTCATCATAACAACCTGAGACTCTTCACTATACTCATATTTAAGCCAGGTATCATCACTCTGGTCAACATAACTCCAAATATCTGGTAGTCCCACAAGCATTGACATATTAGGAGTAGCTGTGGTATATGTAAGATGGAAGACCTTCTCACCATAGCTTGCATATTTTGTATATAGGTCGCCTGAAGTAAGTTCAACGAGTGTTGAATTTTGCTGTGCAGCGTACTCAGGATAGTAGAAAGCTACATCTGTAGCCACTGTAGCAGCCGACTCATTATAACGGCAATATATAAATGCAAATACTCCACTTGCATCCTCAAATGCCACAGCTCCCTCATAGTCGCCTGTAATCTCATTTTTAGCCGACGCTGCACTTGTCTTTGTTATATCCATCTCTATACGCACATTTTGAGACGATGCTCCAAAGATTGTTGTCGAAATCCATGCATCACTGCCCGAAATCTCAACAAAGTTTCCTGTTGAGTCAAAAGAGTAGCACTTAACAGCAGTATAAGGGCGCACAACGCTCACATACCAATCCTCATGAGCCCATTTAGAGGTATAAAGTAACTCATATGCAACTGTTGCACTCTTAAAGCTATCAAACATCCAATGAGAAGAGTCAAGTGCAGCTATAGTTGTACCCGTTGCAGCCATTGCATCTTGACCTACAATATCTATTGAGCCTGGGTCGCCAGCCTGCTTTACTGTCGTTACAACATAAGGCAAATACTCTGCTGCAATAGTTCCATTTACAGCTATTAAATCAACATTATCTGCCGCCACACCATTAGGCAGAACAAGCAGTGTTGCCTCTCTTGCTGCACCTGCGTTTTGAGCAACTGTAACGGATAGTTTACGACTCTGAATAACTGCTTGAGAGGTGGAATCCCACTCATCATAAGCTACCGTCAACCACTCAGGGGCAAGGCGTGGCTGAACAAGTCCTGCCACCTCTGTAAACTCAACAGCTACAACAGTTGAACCGTTGATAGCCGTTACCGTCGCATGCACACCACCCTCAACATACTCACCGACCATGGTATTCATAACATAACCCTGATAGTTAAAGTCAGAGACCTCACCAAAACCTTCTACTGTAAATATCTCCGTTGCCGCAGGGATTGTAACCTTCAAAGAGGCAACCACTTTATCGGTTGCAACAGCATCTACAAAGTTTAGAGTACAACTCTGAGACTCAAGTGGGTAGTTATTCTCATCGCCCTTAATCCAAAGTTCTGTAACTCCAGCCTCTCCGCCTTGCAGAGGGACTATCCACGATGGAGTACCATCAATAATCCAATTAAAGTTACTCTCTACCTTCACGCGAGTTGAGTATAGAGCCATCTCCTGTGGCCAAATCATCGTTACGCCATCAGCTGTAACCTCGGTAGTCTGATATGCGTATATCTGTTCTCCCTCTACCGCATAACTAAAAGCATCATCGTCCATTACAACGGAGTAGATTTTCAACTCTCGCTCCTTTTTTGAGAGTGTAAGGGTCGCAATTGTCTTGGTCTGCCCTTTCATTGTCATACTTACCTGACAAACTCGCTCTACATCAAACTCCTCAACAGCAGAGGCTAAGATAACAATTGTATGCACACCAGCCTCTCCGCGCTTTGTATAGACCTTATTGTCTCCATCCTTAATCTGAAAGTATGCAGCCGTAGCCTCTGGCACTGTAACCTCCCATGCCATATTTGGCTCAATGGTAATAGAATACTCGCCACCAGGCATCACGGTTGCTGTAACAGGCTCTGGGAAGATAGGTTTTACCTCCTCAGGAGTTGGTTTCTGCTCAGGATTTTGGTTATTTGGCTCGTCAATAGGAGTCTTCTCACACGCAGCAAAAAGCATTGATAATGCAATAGCTACACTTGTCAATCTGAATAACTTTTTCATATCTTTTCTATTTTTCTAATTTCTACGCACTCTATAAACCCTCTCGCATAAGTCTTTCAGCCTCTTCATCTGAAATCCACTCAAGGATATTGTAATAATGTCCTACAGTACCAATCATAGTTCCCAAATTCTCCACATATATCTCTGTCCAAAGAACTGCAAAACGCTGACAGGTATTAAAGTATGAACTGTAATATGGGCTATCATCGCACAGAATATGATTATCTCCCAAAATTTGACCAAATACAGAGGCCTCATCGCTTACAACCTGTCCTCTATCCATTGTAACTCTTGGATTTGCGGCATCCCCACCATGCAGAGTCAGGGTTATAGGATAGCCGTCAAAGAAACAGTTGCGGATGATTATCATATTATCCTCTGTTGGGTGCGGCTCGGTCAGTACCACCTTCTGAAAGACTCCCTGCTCTCCCGGGTAATCTCGCAAGAAGAGCGAAGAGAGAACGGCATAGCCAGTAAACAAGTCTCTCTCAAACGGACAGCTCTTATACATCACAACTTTGGTCTTATCCGAATCTTTATACAACCCCCACTTTAGTTGTTCCGCCATTACAAGGCGTAATACAAAGCCCAATGAGTCGGTAGCCTCAATATTATCATACAGACCCTCAACCTCAACAGCAGCAGCAAGCTCTCCCGCAGGGATTGTGATTGTATTAGAGAGCAAACGATAGTGCTTACCCTCAATAGCATTACTACCCTCGTCTATAATCTCGACTCCAAAAGTTCTATCATAATTGCGCGCCACTGTAGATGATACAGCCACAGAGAAGCGACCACTATGAGCCTCTATCATATTTGTTGACAGGCTATCGGCAAACATTACATACTCAGCATCTGAATATGTCGTATATTGCTCCTTACACGATATAAGTAGCAATGAAGTTACTATATATATAAGTATTCTATTCATACTATTTATTGCTTTCATTTGGTTGAACAAGTGAGCCAGGAGCCTCCAACTCATGTATTGGTATAGGCCATACAAAGAGTGGATTTGAGGTCGCCACACTCAGTGAACTACCCTCTGCAAGGGAGTTTGACTGTTTAGTTCTGGTGAAGCCTTCACCATTTCTATACAGATTACCCCATCGTTTTATATCATTGAGTCGAAAACCCTCCATATATAACTCTCTGACTCTCTCGTTTGCAATATGCTCAATATAGTTGTCAGATGTAAGTGTAATTGCCCCTCCACCAGCTACTCTTGCAGCACGCAGAGTCGAGATATCTGCCGAAGCAGCAGAGAAATCAGGAGTCTCTCTACGACAATATGCCTCTGCTCGGATAAGATACTGCTCAGCAAGGCGGAAAGGCTTTGCCATAACGGTATGATAGAGCAGATTTGTAGATATAAGTTCCTGATTGCCATAGTATTTAACAAGCAGTGGCCACTGTAATGCATGTGCATATCCTGTCTGCAGTGGATAGAAATAGCTACTATACCTCATATCACTCTGAGAGTAGAGGTCAAGCACCCACTGTGCGGGAACATAGTCCGGATAGTAGTATGTATAGTCGTTATTGAAGTTAAGAAATATCTGACCCATAGAGTATGCCGACATTGCATCTGTTGCCGTAAGACCTATACGCCATATTATCTCTGTACCCACATCATAATTCCACATATAGTCGAAGTAGGTCATATCACTCGTATAGTAGCTTACCGCAGAGCTTAGTGCAAAGCCTTTATGCTCAATTAGCAGTGTTGAGTAGTCTATAGCACTCTGCCAATCCTCCATATAGAGTGCCACGCGAGCATGAAGAGCGTATGCCGCAGCACGAGTCAAGAAGGCACTGCTATAAGCATCGTCATCTTCATCAAGTAGCTCTTCTGCTTGCTCTATATCCCTAAGCACCTGAGTATAAGAGTCTGCAAGCGATGCTCTTGGTTGTGGTTGAGCATCGGTATAATTTGTACGGAGGACTATACCAAGTTCACTCTCTGCTGTAGCAGGATTATAGGCCTTACAGAAGCACTTTATCAACTCCGAAAATGCCAACGCACGAGCCAAATATACCTCTCCCGTATATATATCAAGAGTCTCAAGTTTGCTATCATCCGTAATAGAGGCTGCAACAGCATCAATTCTTTCAAGGTAGAAGTTACAAGCTGCCACAACTCTATACAGGGCTGCATAGACGCTCTCAATATCTGAATTTGTCGAGCGAATATTCCACTGCCATATATCGCCAAAAGTGTTCGAATATCCATCAACAGCATAGACAAGATCTGTCTGCAAATCTGGTAGAATAGAGAGGTAACCGCAATAAAGCGCGCTACTCTTAAGCAGAGCATAAATACCTGTTACAGTCTGCTCTGCATCATTAAAGGTCTGCATGGCATCCTTTTGTGGGATTGCAGACTCCGGCTCCTTATTAAGACACGATACTGAGAGTAGTGCCGCAAAAGCCACAATTATAATCTTTATATCTTTCATATCGTCTCTTTTTTAGAAGGTTATATCAACACCAAAGGTAAATTGACGCGACATAGGGTATTGTGCCGCATAGACATTTGTTGTACCCTCTGGGTCAAGGCCCGAAAAGCCTGTAAAGGTAAGCAGATTTTGAGCCTGCGCATATATTCTCAGTCCGCGCATAACTCTACTGCGAGTAATAACCTTCTCTGGCAGCGAGTAGCTAATCATAAGGTTTTTAAGTCTGAGGAAAGAGGCATCCTCAAGCAGTCGGCTGTCAAACTGCGTATATACGCCATGACGCGGTATATCTGTAACATCGCCAGGTTTCTGCCAACGGTCAAACAAACGGCGAGATTGGTTATAGGATGCAAAACGACCATTTGACTCATCAAAATAGCGGTCATTATTAAGCATATATCTATCTGCTACCCAACTAAATTGAGCCGTAAGTTGCAATCCCTTCCAAGAGAGAGCTGTACCAAAACCTCCCTGCCATGGTGCAAGGTAACTTTTACCCACAAGCACTTTATCTTCGTCTCTAAGCTCTGTTGTAAGCTCTCCATCAGCTGTGTACCACAGTGCATCTCCATTTGCAGGGTTTACTCCGGCATATCTATTGATATAGAACTCACCCAACGAGTGTCCTACAACAAGTTTTGTGTTTGTGCCACTACGCTCATACTCCTGAACACCATTATATAGTTCTACAATGCGGTTGTGGTTGTATGAGAAGTTTGCATTTACACTCCACAGAAAATCTTTGGTAGCAATAAGCGAGGCTGTCATATTAACCTCCACGCCTTTGTTTACCATCACGCCCACATTGTCCCAATAGTATCCAAATCCTGATGTAGAGTATGGTTCAGGTACCTCCATAAGCATATCCGAAGTGCGCTTATAGTAGAACTCTACATCAGCATTTAATCTATGCCAAAAGCCGAAGTGCAGACCGAGATTTGTTGTCCATGGTTTCTCCCAACCTAAGTTTGGATTACCAGGTTGCAGAAGGCCCACACCCGCATTGCCGACATAATCTGCTCCGCTGCCTATAAGGGCGAGGTGTTCATAGTTCGGAATTGACGAGTTTCCAGATGTTCCCGTTGACAGAGAGATTTGAGCATTTGTAAGCCATGATTTTGAACTCTCCATAAATGACTCGTTTCTCATGTTCCACATAAAGCCTACCGACCAGAAACCCGCCCAGCGACGAGAAGAGCCAAATCGTGAACTTGCATCTGTTCTGAGTGAGAAGTCTGCAAAATAACGGTCATCATAGTTGTACTCTCCCCTGCCGAAGAAGGATACAAAGCCGTAATCCGAATCTGTTGTATCACTCCACGAAGTGGCACGAGTACCAGAAGAGACATTTGTCAGGTTATCATTATTTTGTCCGGCTGTAAGAACACTGAATGCCTCATAGTGAGTATCAACGCCCTCTTGACCCAAAAGGAGGTTAAAGTTGTGTTTTCTATCAATATCAAAACGATAATTTATCGTGTTTGTAATTGTAAGACTATAACTATCTGTTGTACTGCGGGATGCAGAGCCTTGACCCTGATTTGGAGCATAACTTGGGAAAGATTGACCAAAGCCCGTTGTATGTGAATAGTCTATACCCAACTGAGTACGGAAAGTAAGTCCTTCAATTATCTTCGCCTCGGCAAACTGAGTCGATAGCAGTTTATACTTTTTGAAGGTTACAGGGTTATTCTCAAGCCACTCCACAGGGTTTTGTCCATTACCCTTCCAGCTGCCATCTGAGATAGAGGCTGTAGAGCCATCTGCACGATATGGATTCCAATATGGCATCATAAATCGAGCAGCAGAGATAGGTGTTACAAGGGTATATGCTCCCTCGTCAGCCTGGACAATATTTTGATAGTTGAGCATTGTATTAGCACCCATCTTCAGCCAGCTACCCATTTTGCGTTCAAAGTTCTGACGAGTAGAAAATCTCTGGAAAGAGGAGCCCATTGCAATACCATCTTGATTATAGTAACCACCTGAGATATAGTAAGAGGTCTTATCATCAGCCCCCGAAACAGATATTTCGTAGTTTTGCAATAGTGCTGCAGCGTTAAAGACGGTATTCATCCAATTGACATCGGTCTGAGAGAGAACTTTATAATTCTGCCCCTCGTCCATGCCAATCTGCTTCTCATACTCTATACGCTCGGCGGTATTCATCAAATCCCAATTACCATGTGCCACCTGCGAGATACCTATCTGCATACGATAGTCTATACGAGGACGCTCAGCAACCTTTCCGCGCTTTGTTGTAATTACGATAACACCATTTGCCGCACGCGCACCGTAAATTGATGTCGAAGAGGCATCTTTCAGCACAGATATAGATTCTATATCGGCAGGATTGATTGTATTAAAGTCGTTTGCTGCGATAGGTACTCCGTCGAGAATATATAGCGGAGCGGTACCTGAATTGATAGAGTTTGCACCTCTAATAGTCATCACCGCCGACGCACTTGGCTCTCCGGTACTTGAAAGCACCGACAGACCAGGCACCTGACCCTGCAAAGCCTGGTCGAAGGCAGCTGTCGGGGTCTTTTCGACCTTCTCCATCTTTACCGTAGAGACAGAGCCTGTGATTGTACCCTTCTTGCGCACTCCGTATGCAATGACAACCACATCGTCAATAGCCTCGGTCTCTGCGCTCATCTGAGGGTTATAAATTATCTTCGACTGACCCGCAGGAACTCTCCACAACACCTCTTTGTAGCCCAAAAAGGTAAACGAGATTGTATTACCCACAGCCGCCTCGATAGTATAAGTTCCATCAAGCTCTGTTGTAACACCCTGCATAGTCTCTGTAACAACTACCGCCACACCAAGTAGCGGAGAGTTGTCCTCGGCTGCTGTTACTAAACCACTTACCACAACACGATTTGCATCTTGAGCCACAGCTTTAGTACAAATCATTGCAGAGAGCAATAGTATCAGACCGAGTGTTAGAAATATTTGTTTGAGTGAGTTCATAATCGGCAAAGGTACAGCTTTTGTACTAAAGTACAAAGAGATTGCACAAAAAAAGTTCTGCAGAACTCGATGTCCAGCAGACGGGAGGTTAAAGATGTTAGGGATTTTAAGGAGCGAAAAAAATGACAAATAACATTTAATAACAATAAATGACAGCGGGCTAAAGCCCTTAATATTGCGCGCACAGCGCGCTATTGTATGTCATTTAGGGCTGAAAGCCCGTTGCTATTAAATGTCATTTATCGTTACTCCGCTCAATTAAAGTTCAATCTCCGCCAAATTAAAGTACCCAATTTGTCGTCAGAGTGCGGCAGGTACAACGCTCGGCAAAAATGCCGACGATGGGCTGTACTATGTGTACTGCTCATTGTCGGCACTTTTTGTTAGCGGAAGTAGATGCCGTGCTATGGCGACAAATTAAGCAAATGATTTAGAATTTAACTACCACATTTGCTAAAACATGAAGTGGAGCCTGCGGGAAATAGTATGCTTCATCGTACCTTACTCCATCCCACATATAGGAGTAACCATAGGCGTTACTGCAATATTTTGCATTAAAAAGGTTATATATGCAGAGGCCAAAGCGTACAGAGCGCGCCGTTGGCAATGAGAGCTTATACCCTAAATCGAGATTGGTAACGCAATAGCTGTCCAAAGTCAAGTTTTCTATCTGATTATTGGTCAGATACTGCTTACTGACATACTGAGTATGTAGCAGAGCCTCAAAACCTTTGTGATGAAAATCAAAGCCGAGCGATGCAATACAGTTTGGAGAGTAGGCGATTGACATTGTTCCGAGATTTTGTCCATAGGTAGGGCTATCGGCAAGCAAATCAACATAGTTTTTAATCTTATTACGACTTACCGTAACACTACCGTTTGCAGAAAGCCATTTTGCAATTTTACAATCCAAAACAAGCTCCGCGCCACAGCGGTAACTATCCGGAACATTAACATTTAGTGCATCTGAACTATCATTTACCATGCCTGTAGGAATCAGCTGGTTTTTATACTGCATATAGTATAAATTAAGCCCTACAGATAGCCTTTTTGAGGTAAACTGATAGCCCACCTCATAGTCAAACAGACGCTCCGGCTTAGGCTCACTATCATCCTTTGCAAACATATATCGGTCTGTAAAATCTGCACGGGTAGGCTCTTTGTTTGCAACGGCAAATGATGCGTATAGTTTGTGTGTCTTGGCAAACTGATAACTTATACCCAGATGGGGATTAAAAAAGTGGTATAGCTTATCAACCGAGATAGGCTGCATCTGCATTGTGTTCCAATCAAAATTGTCATTTACACCCCATGCACGATAGCTAACGATTCGATATTGCAAATCTGCAAATATATTCAACCCCTTGACCGGATTCCATACCATTTTGGCAAAAATATTGGCATCCTGCTTACGAACATCATTGTCATACCAGCGACCTGAAACATCTTCACTATCCATGCCGTCAACCCACTCAATATCTCCCCAATGAGGACAACGATAGTGGCTCCATGAGCCTCCAAATATAGCCGATATTTTATCTGTATTGTAGTGGGCCGAGGCATTGACTCCGTATGTGTGATTTCGCATAATTTTACGACGAATCATATCTGCCTCAATGCTCGAATCTGTAACCTTAAGATTACCATATTCAAGCAGCGTACGGTCAGCCTTATACTGCTTATAGTAGCCATAACCGTATGTATAAAACGCCATTGTACTTATCTGCCAACTATCATTAAATCGGTGATTTACAATAAGTTGATTGTTACTCTGTAGATAATTATCCGTTTGGTCATCATAATAATCGACTTTTGTTCCATCAGCAAGAGTATATGGGCCGTTAGATGTTTCATATTGTCCCTCAGTATGATAGCTACGGCCATAAAGACTCATCTCCTCTTTTGTTACACCCGTATATGTAAGATAGGTCTTTGCCACACCTCCAAAAGACAATAGTTTTACCGATGTTTTACCCGAATAGTATCCACCTTGTAGCATATATGATTTTAGATCTGTTGCACCACGGTCAATATAGCCATCAGAGCCGATATGACTCAGCCTTGCATCCACAACCCAATGTCCACCCATAACTCCTGAGCCGATAGCCACCGACTGCTTATTAGTGTTATATGAACCATAAGAGAGAGATGCCTCTCCGCCAAAGGTTGTTGCAGGCGCAGATGTTGTCATATTTATAGCACCTCCAAAGGCTCCCGTTCCATTTGTCGATACCCCTGCACCGCGCTGAATTTGAACATCCCCAACAGCCGATATAAGGTCTGGTGTGTCGTACCAATAGGTTGAATGCGAATCGGGATTATTCAACGACATACCATTGACCGTTACATTTAGTCGTGTAGCATCCGTACCTCTAAGGCGAATAGATGTTCCACCAATACCTATACCCGTCTCGTTAGTAGCAATCATGGATGGAGTAAGAGCTAACAACGAGGGTATATCCGTACCGTAACTGTTGCGCTCTATATCCTTTTCCCCAATATTTGTATAGGCTACAGGCGAGGATTTACCAGCACGCAGAGCAACAACCTCAATAGTGCTGATGTTGTCATACAT
>JAFWBN010000183.1 GCA_017507075.1 Alistipes sp.
CCTTCGTTCTATCCGTTGAACTACAGGGGCAGAATTTGATGGCAAAGGTATAAAAAAAATGCATATCTTTGCACCCTAAAGAGTAACTATGATGAAATTCTTAGATTTTTTTACAAAATACAGGGGTCAGACGCCTCTTTGGATTGCGGTAGTGCCGCTTGTGGTGCTTGTTGTGGTACTTGCTCTTGTGATAAAATGTTTTGGTGCGGATGCGATTTTGGGTGGCAGTCAGATTGCGCTACTCTTTGCCTCATCTGTTGCGGCGATGCTTGCAATAGGGTTGTGTGGATGCAAGTGGGAGAGCCTTGAGAGAGCTATTGTGGATAATATCCATACTTCGGCATCGGCGATAATTATACTGCTTCTTATTGGAGCTATATCGGGAACATGGATGCTTAGTGGTGTTGTGCCGACGCTGATATGTTATGGTCTTGATATTATTCATCCGCGTATATTTTTGGGTGTGGCGTGTATAATTTGTGCTTGTGTCTCGATTGTTACGGGCTCTTCGTGGACTACAATTGCCACAATAGGTGTTGCGCTGATGGGTATTGGTAAGGCAGAGGGTTTTAGTGAGGGATGGATTGCAGGAGCGATTATCTCTGGTGCATATTTTGGAGATAAAATCTCTGCGCTCTCGGATACTACGGTTTTGGCCTCAGCATCGGCAAAAGTGCCACTTTTTGAGCATATTAGATATATGTTGATAACTACGGTGCCGTCATTTGTTATTGCTCTTGTGGTATTTTTTGGAGTAAGTTTTACTCATAGTCATACCTCGACAGAGCAGATAGCACATATCTCTCAGACATTACACTCTGTATTCAATATCTCGCCATGGTTGCTGCTTGTGCCTGTCGTAACAGCCCTTTTGATATTGCGCCGTTTACCTGCGCTAATCACGCTATTTGTGGCTACGGTTGTAGCGTGTATAGCGATGGTTGTTTTTCAGCCGAATATTTTGCTGCAGATTGGCGGAGGTGGTGAATTATCATCATTTAGAGCTCTTATGACCGTGTGTGCATCATCTACAGCGATAAATACGGGCGATGCAATGCTTGACTCACTTGTAGCTACCAGAGGCATGAGGGGTATGTTGGATACAGTCTGGCTTATTTTGTGTGCTATGTGTTTTGGTGGTGTGATGGCGGGAAGTGGTATGTTAGCGGCACTTACCAGACTCTTTATGAGCTTTGCAAAGAGGACTGTAAGCGTTGTTGCATCCACTGTAGCGACAGGTCTGTTCTGTAATCTTACTACGGCAGACCAATATATATCCATAATTATTACGGGTAATACCTTTGGCGATTTATATAGTAAGCGAGGCCTTGAGAGACGACTTCTGAGCCGCTCTATAGAGGATTCAGCAACGGTAACATCTGTGCTTATACCGTGGAACTCATGCGGTATGACGCAATCCACGGTTTTAGGCGTTGCAACACTTACATATCTGCCATATTGTTTGTTTAATATACTCAGCCCTATTGTCTCTATTGTAGTTGCGGCTGTGGGTTATAAAATTGTAAAAAAATGAGAGATAAACTTGTAGTCTTTGACCTTGATGGAACACTGCTTAACACAATTGGGGACCTTGCAGTATCATGTAATCACATGCTCTCAAAAAGAGGTCTTAAAGAGCATACATACGATGAATATTGCCACTTTGTGGGCAATGGCGTAACCCGTCTTGTCGAGCGCGCGCTGCCTGAGGAGTTGAGATACTCAGAGTATGTTGCCTCAGCACGCAAAGATTTTGTGGACTACTACTTTAACCATATTGATAGCCATACTGTACCATACTCAGGTATAGAGGCTCTACTCAGTGAGTTGCAGGGACTTGGCGCGACAATGGCTGTAGCATCAAATAAATTCCATGCAGGTACATGCCGCTTAATAGAGAAATTCTTCCCAAATATCAAGTTTGCAGCTGTATATGGCAACAGAGAGGGTTTTCCATTAAAACCAGATGGGGCAATTCTTAAACTTATAATGGAGGAGTGTGGCGGCTTTACGGCAGAGAATACCTATATGGTTGGCGATTCGGCTGTAGATATGCAGACTGCACATGCGGCAGGAACACATAGCATAGGTGTCAGCTGGGGCTTTCGCGCATATGAAGAGCTTGCAGAAAATGGTGCTGAGGTTATTGTTGATACCCCAGAACAGCTACTCAGTAGCCTACAGCATTGAGTATTAAATAGATAATAACTCACAGCCAGCATGGGCATAATGTCCGTGCTGGCTGTGAGTGTTAATTACTACTGACTCATTGTGCAGAAGGTGGCGCGTCTTAATGGTTTATATACACGGTATAGACAAACTTAAGTGTATCGGCTGGGAATATCTTCGTCCAATCAACCAGGAGGTTTGTCTTGTTTAAGGTGTCAATTACCTTCACAAGGTTAACAAGGGGTGTCTGGGCGAAAGCTGTGCTATCCAAAAATGTAATATTGTAATATCTTAACATACCACCTTGCCCTATTGAGAGGGCCATAATATTAGGACGGCGAGGCATGTGGCCAGATATTTGAGTGCTTAGAACAGTGGATAACTCCTCTTGCCTATTTAGAATCTCGGATGCTACACGCTCTCTTCTCCTCATAGAGAAGACTCGCAACGGCTCTATCTTTGATGTATCAAGAGGGGTAACATAGACCTTATGACACCGATGTCGCAGGTAAGTACCCACATAGACAATCTTTAGGCGATGTTTTTCTACGACAGTGTCTTTGACAACTTTCTCTCCCTCTTTTATGGTACTAATCCTATTTTTTCTAAATGTAGCATCGTAAAAAGGAGCATCCCATAACTCTTGCGTAGTATGAGACTTTGAACGCCATATAGTATCC
>JAFWBN010000184.1 GCA_017507075.1 Alistipes sp.
GCCCTCAATGACATACAATAGTGCGCTGTGCGCGCAATATTAAGGGCTTTAGCCCGCTGTCATTTATTGTCATTAAATGTTATTGTGCATCTGACCTTGATTTAGCGGAAGGGGAACTTTAATTTGGGCGCGCGTCTCTAAAGACCTTAGAGACCCTATAGTCCTTAGAGACCCTAAGGTCAGCGCGCGCAGTATTAAGGGCTTTAGCCCGCTGTCATTTATTGTCATTTGCTTTTTTGCGCGCAAAACTTTGCAAGAAGAATAGGGTGATTAAAGATGTCTAAGAGCGCAACAACATAAGAAGTGTTTGTTTTTTGAACAAATTTGATTACCTTTGTGATATAATACTAAATTTTACCGATATGAAATTTTCGAAGGTTTTTGGAGCGGCACTTCTTGCTGTAGTGGTTGGGAGTGTATTGTCAGGGTTATTTTGGCTATTTACCATTTTGGGTCTTGCGGGGAGTGTTGGCACTACTACGACGGCTGTTATGCCAAACTCTATTTTGAGAATTGATTTAGCGGATAACATTACAGATTCTCCTGCTGTAAATCCATTTGCTAATATAGATTTTACATCCATGCAGGCGGCTAAAAATTTGACGCTGTTAAATGTTCTCAGGGCTATTGAGGCTGCGGAGCAGGATGAGCGCATAAAGGGCATTTACCTCAATTTTGCAGGTGGAGGTATGGTCTCT
Source organism: Alistipes sp. (assembly GCA_017507075.1). Lineage (GTDB taxonomy): Bacteria > Bacteroidota > Bacteroidia > Bacteroidales > Rikenellaceae > Alistipes. Next base: position 699 of record JAFWBN010000184.1, read on the forward strand.
TCTGTTGCTCTTGAGGAGATGCGTGCTGCTTTAGAGGCGTTTAAGAAGAGTGGTAAGTTTATTGTGGCATATAACAACGGATACTCTCAAAGAGATTACTTTTTGGCAAGCGTAGCGGATAAGATTTACATACAGCCTGAGGCTGATTTTGCATGGATGGGTGTAAGTTCTACGCTTCTCTTCTACAAGGGTGCTTTGGATAGGCTCAATATTGATTGTGAGGTATTTCGTCCAACGGTATGTAAATACAAGAGTGCTGTAGAGCCGTATATTCTAACAAAGATGTCTGATGCAAATCGCAAGCAGATGGATGAACTTGGTCAGAGTGTATGGCAGACAATCTGTTCTACCGTGGCTCAGGCGAGAGGTGTAACGGTGGAGGCACTCAATAAAATTGCCGACACAAAGCCTATTCTTACGCCAGAGGAGGCTATGGAGCGCAATCTTGTTGACGGCATAATTTATCAGGACCAGATGGAGGATGTTTTTGCTCAGTATGGTGTTGAGAAGAATTTTATGGGCAAGTATGAGCTTATAACACTTGGCGATTACTGCTCTGTTGTCGGTGCAAATATGAGCAATCTCACAGCTCCGGCTGTAGGTATTGTATATGCTGAGGGTAGTATTGTAGATGGAGAGGGCGATGGTATGGATGGCAATATTTATGGCACCACATTGGCTCAGACAATCGCTAAAGCCCGCACAGATGAGAATATTAAGGCTGTAGTTCTGAGAGTCAACTCTCCTGGTGGTAGCGCGCTTGCCAGCGATATAATTTGGCGCGAGGTAGAACTACTCAAAAAGCAGAAGCCTGTCATTGTCTCTATGGGAGATTATGCTGCCAGCGGTGGATACTATATCTCATGCCCTGCAGATGCAATAGTTACAAACCGTCTTACCCTTACAGGTTCTATCGGTGTATTTGGTCTTATGCTTGAGGGTGGTGATATGCTAAAAACAAAACTCGGAGTAACACACGACGGCGTAAAGACAAATCCAAGTGCAGATTTTGGCACAGGAGTATTAGGCATGACACTGCGTAAAACCTCTCCAACAGAGCGCGCACTGCTTATAAATTCGGTTGATAGAGTCTATAAAGCATTTACAACAAAGGTTGCTGCTGGTAGAAATCTTGAGTTGCAAAAGGTGCTTAATATTGCCGAGGGTCGTGTTTGGAGTGGTACAGAGGCTGTGGTTAATGGTCTTGCAGATGCTAATGGTGGCCTTAAAACAGCAATCAGTATAGCAGCCGATAAGGCCGGTATTGCAGATAACTTCAGAGTAGAGGAGGTTATGGGCGAAATGAGTCCATTTGCCGCATTTATGAGGTCATTGGGCATGCAGGCTCAGACTGCTTTTATGGACAAAGAACTTAAAGAGATTTGCAACGAGTATAACACTCTGAAGAGCAATATCTTGCGTAGCGGTGTTCAGGCATACTGCCCATACATCGTAGAGTTCTAAGAGAGTTTTTTGCTCAAAAATTTGCAACTGTAATAAAGATTTATTATCTTTGCTTACAGTGAGATGTGGCACTTATAGCCTATTAGACTATGATAGACCGCTTTATAGAACATATCGAGACAGAACTTCGTTATTCGCCCCTTACGGTGCGCAACTATCGTCGTGATGTAAATATGTTTGCACAGTGGTTTGTCTCTCAGAGAGGATGTGATAGCTTTGATGCTACAGCTGTGGATGCTGAGGATGTAAGAAATTATATTATTTACCGCCTTGATACAGCAGAACTTAGCTCGGCATCAATGAATAGGGAACTATCGTCAATAAAGAGCTTTTTTAGATATTTGCGAGGACAAAAAGTCGTTAGTGCCGACTTTATGAAGAGGGTAAATACTCTCCGTACTCCGGAAAATCTGCCCGTTTTTGTACCGCAAACCCGCATGAGAAGTCTGTTGGATTATATCAGCGAACAGACTACAGGTAACGATATAAAAGAGCATCGAAAGGCGATTATTATCTCTCTGTTTTATGGCTGCGGCATACGACTTGCTGAATTGTGTAATATCAAGGTTGGCGATGTGTCGGACACCACAATAAAAGTGCTTGGTAAGGGCGAAAAAGAGAGGATTATCCCATTGCTGCCAGGGCTTAAAGAGCGAATAGATGAGTATATCGACCACTGCAAAGAGTGCGGTGTGGTGATGAGTAGCTCCTCGCCCTTGATTTTCGGCAGACAGGATAAGTCCCTATCCCGCTCTACTGTACAACGCATTGTGGCAGAAGAGATGGAAAGAGTCGGAATACAAGGTCGCAAAAGTCCGCATGTTCTAAGACATACTTTTGCCACACATCTGCTCGACGGCGGGGCTGATATGCGTGAAATACAGGAACTTTTGGGACACTCCTCACTTAGAACCACGCAACACTATACACACAATAGTATTGCACAATTGCAGGGCATATACAAAAAAGCCCACCCTCATAAATAGTAAATTTTCGGGTAAATTCGTAATGAAGCGAACCCCTAAACCATAAAACTTACAACTATGGATGTTAAGATTCAATCGTTGAAATTTGATGCCAGCCAGCAGCTGCTCGATTTCGTAGAGAAAAAAATGTCGAGACTTGACCGTTTTGCAGACCGTCCAACAGGTGTGGATGTAGTTCTAAAGCTCGAAAAAGATGATGAGAAAGGGAACAAAGTTGCAGTTGTAACACTCCATGTTCCTGGAGGCGATATAATGACCGAGCAGAGAGCTCGTACTTTTGAAGAGGCTGTAGATGCATCCCTCGATGTTATTAAACGACAGATAGAGAAGAGAAAGGATAAATAATTTGTCGTGATAGCGGCACATTTCCATCGGCTAACTAAAAATTCAACAAAGGGCAGTACGCACAGTACAGCCCTTCGTTGTCTTTTTAGCTGAGCCTTGTAAATGCACCACTCTGACGACAAATTGGGGCATTTGCACTTATAAGTGCATACCTGCTTCCGCTAACAAAAAGTGCCGACAATGAGCAGTACGCTTAGTACAGCCCATCGTCGGCATTTTTGCCGAGCGTTGCATCTACGCCCTTCTAA
>JAFWBN010000185.1 GCA_017507075.1 Alistipes sp.
AGGTTACTCAGCTTTGGAACAACTTGGCATTACGTTGGTTTTTGCTGGCATTCCTCCAAAAATCAGAATTTAACAAAACCCCTGTCTGCCAATTATTTTGCCCCAAATTTCTCAATTCAACGAATTATATGTAACTTTGTAGAAAAAAATAACCTAAAAACGTAAATACTATGAAACGATTTTTCCTGACATTACTCTGTTGCGTGTTGTGCGCTGCGACTTTTGCCGCTACTCCCAAAGGGGATAAAAAGCCTCAAGCTATCATCTTTGAGACTGATATGGGTAATGATATTGACGATGCGATGGCGCTCGATTTGTTATTCAAAAATATGGATGCAGGTAATATCAAACTGCTCGGCGTGGGCGTGCATAAAAACAACCCATATTCGAAGGAGTTTATCGACATCATGCGTTGCTGGTACGGCTACAAGAAGATGCCTATCGGAGTCAATTCAGCTTGTGTGACCGATATGGATTGTGTTGATTACTGCACCAAGACATGCAAGATGATAGACGAAAATGGTGCGCCACTCTTTGCACGTTCGAAGAACCCGAAATATGAGGAGGCGGTGGATATGTATCGCCGTCTGCTTTCGAAAGCTGACGATGGGTCGGTTGTGATTGTTACGGTGGGTTTCTCTACCACAATCGCGCAGTTGCTTGAGAGCCAGCCTGATAAATACTCGAAGCTCACGGGACGCGAGCTGGTGGCAAAGAAGGTAAAATATTTCTCTGCTATGGCAGGAGAGTTCACAATTCCCGAATTTGCAGAGTATAATGTATTCAACGATTTGGAGGCAGCGCGCACGCTGTTTGAGACCTCGCCTGTGCCCATTGTCTTTACACCTTGGCAGATTGGCGAGCAGGTGCAGTACCCTGGTGCAAGCATCGAGAAGGATTTTGAGTGGGGCGAGCCACATCCGATGGTAGAGGCATACAAACATTATCAGCAGATGCCTTACGACCGCCCAACGTGGGATGTTATTGCGGCTTATTACGCCTGCCATCCCGATGCAGGTTGCTTTACCATCAGCCAGACGGGCGATGTGAAGGTTGTTGGCAAGGGTGTTACACTCTTTACTCCCAATAAGTCGGGCACGTGCCGTTATATGACTGCCACCCCCGCACAGCGTCAGCAGATATTGGACTATTTCCACAAGGTGCTGACCACCCACCCAAAGCGAATGAAGTAAACGACCGAAATACGTGTTTTCGCGTTAGACGATTTCAAAACAAAAGAGGCTGTCCAACAAATGATTGAAGGACAGCCTCTTTTAAGTTAAACGACAAATGGGAGATTACTTCTTCTCTGCCTCAGCCTCTGCTGGCTTCTCGTTCTTCTCCTTTGCGTAGAGCTCGTTCACCTTTGCCAAAACAGTCTCGCTGATGTCGAGTGCATCGGCAGCGTCGAGCAATGCAGTTGCGTTGATAACCATCTTGTACTTACCGTCAGCGTTCACCTCCTTGATAGCACGCATAATCAAATCCTGTGTGCGGTTGGTGAATACGAAGTTCTCCTCGTCCAAAGCCTGAGCCTCCTTCTGTGTGTTTGTCTGGAAGTTTGTAGCACGCTTCTCGATAGACTGGCTCTGCTTCTGTGCATCGGCAGTTGTGATAAGACCCTTCTGATACTTCTCCTGGAGCTGAGTAGCCTCATACTGGAGGTTCTTCTCCTTCTGTGCCCAAGACTTCTGTGCCTTCTCGGTCTTCTCCTGCAATGCAACACCCTCAGTCTTGTAAATCTCGCTCTCGGCAAGAACATAATCTACACGCACATATGCCAAGTCGCCCTCAACAACTGTCTCTGTAGCAGCTACTTCGCCCTCTGTTGTAGTCTCGCTGGCAGCCTTCTGCTGGCATGATGAAAGTGCCAAAGCTGCAACGAACAAGGTTAAAAAGATCTTCTTCATAATGTTATTCTTTCTTTTGATTTTTTATAAATTTTTCGCAATAATCGGCAAAGATAGAAAAAAATATTTAATTTTGTCATTATTGC
>JAFWBN010000186.1 GCA_017507075.1 Alistipes sp.
AAGCCCGTTGCTATTAAATGTCATTTATCGTTACTCCGCTAAATTAGAGTACCCAATTTGTCGTCAGAGTGGTACATTTACAACGCTTGTTGAAATCTGAGGCGAAGGGACATACTAAGCGTATTTCCCTTTGCCGAAGATGAGACAGCGGCAGGAAATGTGCCGCTATGACGACAAATTAAGTGAAGAATAACTACTCCACATAGAGTACCAACCCCTTCAAATACTCACCCTCAGGATGATAAATATTGATTGGATGGTCTGTAGGTTGTGTCAACTGATGCAGAATACGCACCTTGCGACCTGCTATAGCTGCTGCGGTAAAGACGGTTGTACGGAACAGCTCTTTGGATACCGCTTGAGAGCAGGAGAAGGTAAAGAGTATTCCTCCGCTCTTAATCTGCGATAAAGCTCTGGCGTTTAAGCGTTTATATCCCTGCATAGCATTTCCGAGTACCTTATGGTGTTTTGCAAATGCCGGAGGGTCGAGTATAATCATGTCGTACTTATCTCCGATATTTTTCAGATACTCCACAGCATCACAAGCGATAGATGTATGTGGTGCATTGTCTCCGAAATTGAGTTTTATATTGGCATCTGCAAGGCGCACAGCCTTCTCTGAGGCATCAATTGAGCAGACCTCTTTTGCACCACCCGCCAAAGCATACACCGAAAAGCCACCCGTATAGCAGAAGGTATTAAGGACTGTTCTTCCTGCGGCATATCTCTTAACCAACTCACGATTAAATCTTTGGTCTATAAAAAATCCTGTTTTTTGACCCTCTTCCCAATTTACGAGAAACTTATGCGAGTTCTCTAATACCACATTATCTTTCTCTGCCGAGCCATAAAGATAACCATCTATAGGATTCAGATTGGCCTTATATGGCACAGTTTGCGCGCTCTTATCATATACCGCTTGGATTTTGTCTCCAAACACAGAAATAATAGCATCAGCAATAGCCTGACGAGAGCGGTACATACCTACAGAGTGGCACTGAATAACTGCCGTAGTATGATAAATATCCACAACAAGACCTGGCAGGTTATCGCCCTCACCATGAATAAGTCGGTAACATGTTGTATCTTGAGAGTCTGTAAGCAGAAGAGTTTTTCGAACATTATATGCGCTCGCAACTCTATCGACCCACCACTGCGCGTCTATATTTTGCTGCTCAAAAGTGAGTATTCTCACGGCTATAGAGCCTATCTGATAGTGTCCGCGAGCAAGAAAATCGCCCTTTGATGAATAAAGGTCAACAATCTGTCCCTCAACAAGTCCCTGCTCTGACTCAACGCTATATATAGCACCAGAAAAAATCCACGGATGGTGGCGCAATAAAGACTCCTCTTTTCCGCGACGCAAAAATATCTTTGGGATAGCCATAGTTTGTTTGGTTTTATCTGCCACAAAGGTACTCTTTTTTGCTTAGACTGACAAATATTTGTACCTTTGCGACTATAACAAACACAGCAAAACATGAAAAAGATAATATTTGTACTTTTAGTAGCTTTTGCCATCTATGAAGTATGGCAAGAGAGTGATGCTATATCGGCTAAAGAGAGCCACTCAAAAGAGTCCACAGAAAATAACAAGGCTACAACCAACAAAGACTCCTACTACCGTGCGTGGGCGGAGCAGCCCGAAAAAAGGGTTGAAGAGGGTCTTATACACAAGAGTTACTTTACAACTCTTGCCGATGGCACGCGAGTAAGAAACTACTCTGTCTGTTTTGATACAAAGATGATGGTTGCAAGGTGGGTAGCCTACCCCTTGCACAAAGTCTATACGACTCCGAAAATTGACCGCACAGATGCCTGGGCTTTTGACGATGCTATAACAAAATATGGTGAGGGTGGCTATGAAATTATTGGCTATCAAGACAATGACACTAAAATTCCTCAACATTTCCAACCCAATGTATCACGCGGAGGTTTTAATGATGGCGAAAATCGCATGCTCGACAGAGGACACATGCTCCCCTCTGCCTCTCGATATAACTCCTGGCAGACAAATGCTCAGACCTTCTATGCCACAAATATATTTCCTCAAAGTTCAAAACTCAATCAACAAAATTGGGCTGAAGTAGAAGATGCTGCCCGCAAATCCATGTGTTCAGATACACTCTATGTAGTAGTGGGTACGCTATTTGAAAACTCGACCATTTTTTCGAGCCGAGGACGCGCTATTACCCGTCCTTCACACTGCTACAAATTGTTACTTAGAACTCGCAGTGGCAATACAGGTAAATCTATATCCCAGATTACCGACCCAGAGCAGATTATGGCTATAGGTTTCCTATTTGAAAACTCTTCTGCAGGAAATGTTGAGCCGTCAGAGGCTGTGGTATCTATTGCCGAAATTGAGGAGATAAGTGGCTTTACTTTCTTTAGAAATCTCAATCCAAAAGTGGCAAAACAGGTCAAAGAGCAGAAAAATCTCGCTAATTGGAGTGCTTTCAGATAGAAAAAGTGTTGCGAGTTCATAATTTTTGCTACCTTTGCGCCGTAAAGAGAAAAGCACCTTTTTTATAGGTACAAAACAGAAAAAAAAGACCGTTCTTATGTTAAGTAGAAGATTATTGCGAACTAAGGTTGTGAAGGCTGTATATGCCCATCTGCAGACAGAGTCGGACAATATTCCGGCAACAACAAAGAGCCTTACTGCCTCTATAGACAAGGCCTACGACCTATATTTCCATATCCTCTCATTGCTTCCGGAGATTGTGCGCTATGCAGAGGCTCGTCAGCAGATTGCGCTCAACAAAATGCTCCCCACATACGAGGATCTTAATCCAAACCGCAAATTTGTAGAGAATAGAGCCATTGCCAAAATTGAGAATTGCCAGGCTATTAACAACTACTGCGCAGATAAGCATCTTAAGTGGACAGAGTATCCAGATTTGATTAAAAACATCTACACTGAGCTTATCGAGCAGGATTTCTTTAAGCAGTATATGGAGAGTGGCACATCTTCTTTCCGCGAGGATGCGCAGCTTGCTTCAGATATACTCCTTAATATCCTTGAGCAGAACGAGCTACTTGAGAGTGTTCTTGAGGAGCAGTCTATACTCTGGTCAGACGATTTGGGATATATTCTTACTATGGCAGCGCGCACAGTATCCTCTATGCGTGAGAGTCATGAGCAGATTAAGCTGTTACCTAAGTTCAAGAGTGATGAAGACCTTGAGTTTGCAAAAAAACTCCTCAGCGAGTCTATTATCCACTTTGCGGAAAACAGAGATGTGATAGATGGCTATACAAACAATTGGGATATCGAGCGTTCAGCTCTTATGGATAATGTAATCCTTGCTGTTGCCATTGCCGAGGCTCAGAGTTTTGCATCAATACCTGTCAAGGTAACACTTAACGAGTATATAGATATTGCAAAATACTACTCTACTCCAGCCAGCAGTGTTTTTATCAACGGAGTGCTTGATAAGATTATCTCCAAAGGTATTGAGGATGGCAAAATATTCAAAACGGGCAAAGGTTTGCTCTAAAGGGTGTATTTTTTTGCCAATCCATATTTTTTGATTATTTTTACTAAAATTTATAAAACGAAACAACTATGATTACAATGTTACAGGCAGCAGCACAGCAGCCACAGGGCGCAGGCTTGTCTTTCTGGATTATGATTGGAGCAATGATTCTTATCATGTGGCTCTTTATGTGGCGTCCTGAGTCAAAGCGTAGAAAGCAGATGCAGGAGTTTATCGCAAACCTTAAGAAGGGCGACAAGATTATCACCGCAGGTGGTATTCACGGCACTGTTAAGGAGGTTAAGGAGACAACTCTTCTTATCGAGGTTGATGGCAATGTTACCCTCCGTGTAGAGAAGAATATGGTTGTTGCAGACCCTTCTACACAGAAAACCGAGGAGAAGAAATAATGGCAACAAAGAGTAATATATACTACCCTATCGGCACCTGCTCACAGGCTATCCTCACAGAGATTGAGGGGGATACTATTGTCCGCGTGCAGTTTGTAGGTGGATGCAGTGGAAATACCCAAGGTGTTGCAGCTCTGGTAGCCGGCATGAAAATCGAGGAGGCAATATCCAAACTCGAAGGTATTGACTGCGCAGGTCGCGGCACCTCTTGCCCTGACCAACTCGCTAAAGCACTGCGAAAAATTTCCAGGGAGTAGTTTTTTATTCTGTTATGCAGATAATCCGTTGTAGCTTGTAACTACAGCGGATTTTTTCGTATCTTTGTAAAAATATCCAAAATGTATGAAAAAACTATTAACCATATTAGTCGCAATTGTTGCGACTATCACAACTTCTGCACAAGCTGAAAAGAGTATTATTATAGAGCAAAAATCATTTCGCCCTGTACATTCTGACGCACTTACGGGAGTAAATATAGACCCAATAGGTCTCGACTCCTCAAAACGCCCTTGTGCACGACTGAAAGTGAGAATAAACCGCATGACAAAAGAGAATATCAACGAGTTGCAGGTTAAAATCATCACAAACAATCAGCTTACAAAGTGTAAAACGGCAGAGTACGACAATGGACTTATTATAGAGATGACAGCTAAGCCGCAGACCCGATTCTACCTTCAGCACGACTTACTCGGCTATTCAAATGAGGTATGCCTTGACCTTGAGGCGAATAAAGAGTACCGCCTTGATGCGTACCTAAATCAGCAATACCCCGTAACTATTATGACAGATGTTGAGGGCGCGGATGTCTATATTGACGATATGTTTAAGGGTCGCACCACTTCAAGTTTACGCCTTGTTACTCACGATGTTGCCCCAGGTAAGCATATTCTTAGAGTGGAGTATTCAGGTAAGTCAAACGAGCAAATTGTAAACATAAGTAGCGACAACCTTGTCTTTGTTCAAAACTTGCTCTCACAACAAACCACGCCAGCACAGCAACCTACCCCTGTTATGGCACCAACAAATAAGAGCTACAAGATTGGCGACTACTACAACGATGGCAAAAAAGAGGGCGTTGTTTTTGAAGTTACCCCTGACGGCAAGCACGGTAAGATTGTGAGCATGAAACAGAGCGAGAACCTCTGTTGGTCTTCAGATAAAGAGGGAAGGAAAACTTTGATTGGCACAAATGACGAAAATGATGGTGCATACAACATGCAGATTGTAAAATGTATCACAGATTGGCAAACAAAATATCCAGCCTTTGCCTATTGCGCATCCCTTGGCGAGGATTGGTATCTTCCTGCGATTAAGGAACTTGAGAAGTTTACAAAAAATACTATTATACACGATACTGTAAATAAAACATTAGTAGAAAAAGGTGGCTTAAGACTATATAGCAAACGCGAAGATGGAGATTATTGGTCATCAACAGAGTGTGGTAAGTGGGTAGCGTGGATTGTTAATGTGCGCTACAGTGGCACCTTAAACCATTCTAAGCATTACAAATACTCTGTGCGTGCAGTATCTGCTTTTTAGTATTTAGATTTTTATTTACCACGGTTCAAAACAGCAAAGGCACTCTTTTTGTATTGTGATTGCAAAAAACTGCAATCATGAAAATCAATACGGGCAAGGGTACTATCTCCCTTATCACACTTATTGCCATTTGGTCTGTATCTGCGATAACATCACTACCAGGGCTTGCTGTATCACCTATATTGGGCGATATGAACAACATATTTCCAAAGGCGTCTGACCTTGAGATACAGATGCTCACTTCGCTGCCAAGTCTGCTGATAATTCCTTTTGTGCTTGTTGCCGGCAGGCTCTCCACGGGCAGAGACAAGCTACCAATATTATATACAGGACTTGCAATTTTTACGCTCTGCGGAGTAGCTTGTTTAGCGGCAAAGAGTATGACGGCTTTGATTATCATCAGTTGCATACTCGGCATTGGTGCAGGCATGATTATACCTCTATCCACAGGTCTTGTAGTCGATTATTTCACCGGAAACAGCCGTGTTAGACAACTTGGCTATAGTTCGGCGATAAACAACTTAACACTTGTCGGGGCAACGGCTCTGACGGGTTATGTGGCAGATATAAATTGGCATCTTTCCTTCCTTGTATATTTATTGCCCGGAGTCTCGCTGCTGTTATGTCTTGTACTTAGACGCGAAAAACCATCGCCAGAGCCTCAGCAGAGCGACCAATACAAACAAAATAGCATAAATAGGCGTCATCTGTTTGTGCTAACACTTTTCTATTTTGTAATAACATACGCAAGTCTTGTAGTTACCTTTGATACAGCATTTCTATTTGAGAAATACAAAATCAGACAAGAACTTGCGGGAGTAAGTATTTCACTATTTTTCCTCGCCATAATGCTTCCAGGGCTATTTTTGAATAGAATTATAGCCATTACTCGCTCTTATACAAACGCCATCTGTTCGCTCCTTCTCACATTAGGATTGATACTTATGGCCGTATCTCACACTGAGCAGATGCTTATTGCGGGCGTAATACTTACGGGTCTTGGCTATGGTGTAATGCAGCCTATTATATACGACAAGGCCGCCATTATTGCTCCACCACATTTAGCAACACAAGCCCTCTCGGTTGTTATGGCAGCAAACTATTTGGCCATTATACTCTGTCCATTTATTATTGACATAGTACGCAAAGTTCTACATGCAAAAAGCGAAAGCTTTCCATTTGCGCTAAATGCAATAATTGCAGCTATTGTTACAATTATAGCCGTTATTTATCGCAAAGATTTCGCCCTCGGATTGGATAAATCATACTATACAGAGACAATAAAAGAGACAGAATAAAAAATATTGCACAACTCTTCTCTTTTTACTAAAAAATTCACTAAATTTGCGTAACATATTACGCGGAAAGTGTAAGTTTATTCTTGAATTGCGAACTTAGGAACTTCGACAAAAGGTAAAAAGAATAGGCAGACATTTTGCGTCATACCCCTCGGTATGGCGTGAGGTTGTTACTTATTTTTTTTTACCACGGTTTCCTAAGACCTGCAATTCAATGAATAAGTTTTCAGCACCACGCTTTTTTATTGAAACAAACCTAAAACTAACAATATTATGAAAAAACTTTTTTCGATTTTAGCAATTGCTACTGCAACGCTATTTGCAGTAAGTTGTAGCAGTGAGTATGACGACACTGCTGTTTGGGACGAACTTGGAAAGCACAACGAGCGAATCTCAAAACTCGAAACCCTCTGCGGTCAGATGAATACCAATATTTCATCGCTGCAAGCAATTGTAACAGCTCTGCAAAACAATGACTATGTTACAAGCGTTGCACCAATTACCCAAAATGGCGTGGAAATTGGCTACACAATCTCTTTCTCAAAGAGCGGAATTATTACAATCTATCATGGCGAAGACGGCAAAGACGGTGCAAATGGTGCAGACGGCAAGGACGGTGTAACACCTGTTATTGGCGTTAAGCAAGACACTGACGGAATCTATTATTGGACCGTTAATGGCGAGTGGTTGCTTGACGAGGCTGGAAATAAAGTCAAAGCTGTAGGCTCTGACGGCAAGAATGGAACAAATGGAGAAGATGGAGTTGATGGCGAAAATGGCAGTGATGGAATTACTCCACAACTCAAAATTGAGAACGACTATTGGTATATCTCTTACGACGAGGGTGCTACATGGACTCAGATAGGCAAAGCCAAGGGCG
>JAFWBN010000187.1 GCA_017507075.1 Alistipes sp.
AAGAGTAAGGTAAAATCTTCGCAAATAATGGTTTAGACTATTTTTGCCTAGACAATCAGTCCGCATCTAAACAACTTAACACTTTATCAATCAATCACTTCTTAAAATACTGCACTGGCAGCATTTTAGAGAGGGCCTAACCATTGGTTAGCCTATTACTTTTATTTATGTACTTATTTAGCGAAATGTATAATACCTACCGACAAGGTAGCTATAGAGGGTTGAGATAATAGTTGTCAGCACCTTTGACGGGGTGGCCCAGATATGTAGATGCTCGACGAGTAGTTTCATTGACACATAGTTCAGCAAAATAGAGACTGCAACGGTCAGCATATACTTACACAGCTGCTGCAGTCCTGAAATATGGGTAGTTCTAAATGCCACATAACGGTTGAGCCAAAATCCGGTAAAAAATGTTATCGGAAAGACTATAATAAGGGACAAGATATGTGGCGAGACAACTACAAAACCAAAATCGACAAACTCTTTGGCGACAATAAAGTTATAGATAACAAAGTACCAAACAGCATCCAATGCCATATTCATCGCACCGCAAGCTCCATAGCGGAATATCTGCTCCGGAATAATGCGTCTAAAGCATGGCAGATAAAACAGGTCTATAAATGCGGTTAGGGCTTTTGCTATGCTCATTTTTTATTGGTAAAAATCCACACATCGGCAAACATATCCCCACGAGACTTAAGCAAATCAACAAGCATTATAGCCTCTTTGCGAGTAGGTGTTTGATGAATAGCCAGCAAGTACATAGTGTTATCCTTATAGTGGAAAACATTACACTTCAAATCGCTATATCTGCTCTCAATAATCTCCTTATACTTAAGGGCATTCTGTTTTTGCGAATAGACACCCCATACAGCATAATTCCAATTATCTTTCATCTCAAGCACATCGTCAACCACTACAGCTTCAGGCTCTGGTTGTACAACAGCTGCCTCTTCAATATGTTTTTCTGGCACAACCTGAGCCACAGCAGCCTCTTTTTTAGCTGATGTAAACTTTGGATACTGAGTATAGACAACTGATGCGATAGCAAAAATTACACACAGAGCCGCAAAACCATAGACAATCCAATTTACCCTGCGCTTAACTTTGACGCTACCTTTTTTAGGATTAAGCAGCGATAGCAGGGCTTCATCTGCCGTAAATTTACGGTCAGCAACAACGCCAACGCCATCTATTGTAACCACTCCATCCTTTGTAACACTCTTAAGCCACTGAGAGTATATATCTGCAGCTCTCTCTGCCGAAATATCCGCCGTAGAGGCTATAATATCTACAATAGAGCGACTGCGCTGCTCACCTGTTACCGTGATTTTGCGCTTTGGTGCCTCTATCTTATCTGAAGATGTACGAACAGCTGCCGAGCGTTGAACGATAAGCGTTCCAACTTGCGGAAGAAACACTCCACCACGCTCACACAACTCATTATAAATAAGAGTATTAACCTGATTTATCATAACTTAACAACTTTTACAGCAGTACCTACTGCCGAAATCATAAACATCTGGGTATCTTTGCCCGAAATCTCACCATAATCTACTTTAAGTCCCACAACAGCGTTAGCACCAAGGGATATAGCCTCCTCGGAAAGCTCCTCTATGGCCTCTTCATAAATTTTACGCAGTTTGCGCTGATAAGTGCCTGAGCGACCTCCAAATATATCAGTCAAAGAGGCTTTCCAATCTGAGAAAAAGCTGGAGCCATTGACCACATTAGTCGATACTATATCGATATACTCAACTATTTTATAGCCCTCTAAGCTATTTGTTGTTGAAACAAGGATTCTACTTTTTGCCATTTTTTGAAGATACTTTTTTTACATTATCATCCACCAAAGGACGCTTAAGTGAATACCACACAGAGCCTATACCTATGAGTATAAACGGAATACTGAGCCACTGTCCCATATTGAGTGTCATACCCTGCTCAAAAGCCACCTGGTCAACCTTAACAAACTCTATGCAGAATCTACTCAAGAATATTCCTATAAGAGCTACTCCAAAGAGCATACCCCTACGACGCGGAGCCTCTGTCTTATGATACATCCACCAAAGCACAAGGAAGGTTAGAATATAACACAAAGCCTCATACAACTGTGTCGGATGGCATGCAGGAACAGCATCTGCAGGCACGCCCCTATAAAGGCGCATAAACTTAAACCCCCACGGAAGAGTCGTCTGATTTCCGATAATCTCCGAATTAAAGAGATTACCAAAGCGAATAAGCGCACCACTAATTGGAGCAATAATACCTAATCTATCTGTCATCCACATCGTAGAGACCTTGTTTTTACGAGAGCAGAGCCATATAGAGAGTATAATTCCGATTGTTGCGCCATGGCTTGCAAGTCCGCCATTGCGAATTTCGGTAATTATCGCCCATGGTTTAAGCAGATAATACTCCGGCTCATAAAATAGGCAGTGTCCTACTCGTGCACCAATCATGGTACCAAGTGCGATATATACAAAAGCAGAATCTGCAAGCTCTTGAGGCTTACCCTCCCTTTTGCAGAAGTATGTAAATATCCACGCACCCACAAGCAGTGCCGCAGCCCACATAAGGCTGTAGTAGCGAATCTCAAAACCGCCAATACTGAACATTACAGGGTTAAAATCCCAAACAACGGCAAGCTGTGATACCATAATTATAAGTGAACCTTTTTAAGTGTAAATGTAAATGTACTTCCCTTACCTATCTCACTGCGAACAGATACTTTTTCGCCGTGATTCTCAATGATATGCTTTACAATGGCAAGGCCGAGACCTGTACCACCCTGCTCTCTTGAGCGACCTTTATCTGTTCTATAGAAACGCTCAAATACGCGTGGCAAATCATCCTTTGCTATACCGATACCGTCATCCTCGACCTCAACAAGAATCTTATCAAGCATATCGCGGCAGGTAATCTTTGTCTGACCACCCTCTTTTCCATAGCGGATAGAGTTGACAATAAGATTATCCAGTACCTGACCAATGTAGAACTTATCAGCCGATACCCAACTTGTAGAAGGAAGATTATCTGCACCTTTGACTGTGAGTGTGATATTGCGTTTTGCCGCCTCCATCTCTATCTGCTCGGCAATCTCTTTACAGAGTGCCACCATATCAAATGTTTCAGGACGCATCTGATTCATATCGCTATCAAGACGAGAGATAGTATCAAGGTCGCTGATAATATTTATCATACGATTGACACTCTTCTCTGCTCTCTCAAGATATTTGCGGTTGATAATCTCATCTTCAAGTCCTCCATCAAGCAGTGTGCTTATATAACCCTGAATATTGAAAACAGGAGTCTTAAGCTCATGAGCCACATTGCCCAGATACTGCTTACGGAACTTCTCTGCCTCCTTAAGGCGTGAAATCTCTTTGTCATTATCATCTGCCCAAGCATTCAGCTCTGAAGAGACATCCTCTACACGCTTATCCTTAAGTTCGCCCACAATATCTCCTGTATGAATATCACGAGACAGAACCATTGAATATATTGGTCGCAATTTGTATGCAACATACTTAACAATTACCAATAGTGCAAACAATGATACTGCAACAAATACAAGAAGGGCTGCAATAAGTATCAGCCACCAAGTAACGCCAACGGCAACCATAGCTAATGCTGTGCAGATACCAGCAACGGCACCAATGAGCCATGAAGCACTCTCTTTAGTTTTGATTATCATAGGTATTAAGTTTTAGTTTTGAATTATCAATTTTGCCTTTACAACATATAATTTCTCAAT
>JAFWBN010000188.1 GCA_017507075.1 Alistipes sp.
CAGATAACACTATGCTTGCCTTTTATCAAAAGGATGAGAGCAGGGTTACTACCTTCCCGCTGCTCGATATTACCACTCGTACAGGTACTCTGAAACAGATAAAATATCCTATGAACGGTATGAGTTCGGAGAGGGTCTCTGTAGGAGTGTATAACACTGAGACAAAGAAGGTTATATATCTTAATGTTACAGATTTTGACCCTGAGCGTTATCTGACAAACCTTACATGGTCGCTGGATAATAAGACGATATATCTGCAAGTATTGGACAGAGGGCAGAAAAACATGAACCTTAACGCCTACAGTGCAACCACGGGCGAAAAAACAGCTACACTGCTCTCTGAGTACAACAGTAAATATGTTGAGCCGAGTTATCCGCTCTACTTCCTACAATCAGACCCTGATAAATTCATATACACAACCTCAAATCGTAGCGGATATAGAAATTTATACCTCTATACTCTGTCAAACGGCAGCATTGAGCGATTTACGGATGTGGATGCCGATGTAGAGTATTTGGGTCAGGACAGTAAGAGTATTTACTACTATTCGGCTGAGGTTTCGCCTGTCGAAAGGCATCTTTTTAAGAGGGATATAAAGAGTAAAAAGGTGTTAAAGCTCACTCGTGATGAGGGTTGGCATAACTGTAGTCTCTCGCCTGACGGAAAATATTTCAGCGACAACTTCTCTTCGCTATCTGTTCCGAGAGTTGTTGCAGTTGGTAGCACAGACGGCAAGATTTTCAGAGAGGTTTTCCGCGCTAAAGACCCTTCTGAGGGGTATAACTACTCAACAATAGAGCTTGGCACGGTAAAGAGTGCCGACGGCAAGTATGACAACTACTACCGTCTTATAAAACCGCTGGATTTTGACCCTTCAAAGAGGTATCCCGTAATTTTATATGTCTATGGAGGTCCACACTCTCAGATGGTTACCAACTCTTTTCAAGCGCAGCTGCGCCGCTGGGAGATGTATATGGCTCAGAGGGGTTATGTGGTATTTGTGATGGACAACAGAGGTACATCAAATAGAGGTCTTGCCTTTGAGCAGGCTATACACCGTCAGTGCGGAGTGTGCGAAATGGAGGACCAGATGGCGGGTATTACATGGCTCAAATCACATAGTTGGGTTGATAGTGAGCGTATAGGTGTTCACGGCTGGTCTTACGGAGGTTTTATGACCATCTCACTGATGACCAACCATCCTGAGACCTTCAAGGTAGGTGTTGCAGGGGGTCCTGTAATTGATTGGAAGTGGTACGAAGTGATGTATGGCGAAAGATACATGGAGACAGAGAAGAGTAATACCGAAGGTTTTGCTGCAACATCACTTTTGCCAAAGGCAAAGGAGCTAAAAGGTAAGCTTCTTATCTGTCAGGGAGCTGTTGATAATGTTGTTGTATGGCAACACTCTCTCAACTTTATTGACGAGTGTATAAAGGCTCGCGTGCAAGTTGATTACTTCCCATACCCTCGTGCAGAACACAATGTAAGGGGTAAAGACAGAGTACATCTGATGCAAAAGGTAACCGATTACTTTGAGGATTACCTCAGATAGTTGATGGTTATACTTTTTGCATCTTTTTGTTCTCTAAATTTACAGAATAGCGATAAGCTAACCAACAGATATAAAATTTGTACAAATAAAGAGAGTCTCCGTTCATAGTCAAATACTTACCGCTCATGGCAATAAGTTTCTTATTGTTATTACTTTTTTATATTTTCGCGCGGTTTATTCTACCGAAAATCACTAAAATAACTAAATAATGAAAAAAGAAACGATGTGTAACTACACAGCTCCCATGCTAAAGCAGGAGACTGTAAAAATTGAGAGAGGATATGCCTACACAGGCGGTCCGGGAAGTATTGACGATTTGGAGAACGGAGCTCCTATAGAGTGGTAATTATGAAGAGAATTTTTTCAATTTTTGTTGCCGTTGCAACATTGGTACTCGCTGCTTGTAGCACCGATACCACATCGGATTTCAACTACACCGTCATGGGCGAGGATGTAGTGCTTGAGTTTGACGCATCTGTATCGGCTGACAGTCGCACACAGCTTGTTGGACAATCTATTCATTGGAACGCAGAGGATGCTATTGCTGTTTTCGCATTTGATGGCACATCATACTCTGCTCCTTCAAAATTCACAATCAAAAACGCTGAGAGTTATACAACTGCAGCCGTTGCTACCTTTGTAGGAGAGACTGTAACTGCACAGAGTTATCTTGCGGTATATCCTTATTCAGAGACTCTTGAGATTGTTGATGGTTGTCTGAAGGCAAATATCCCATCTGAGCAGACCGCTGTAAAAGATAGCTTTGATGCTAAAGCAGCTTTGGCTGTAGCTGTTGCAACCTCTAAAGATATGAAGTTTAAGAACATCTGCTCTTATCTCAAGGTTACTGCAAGCAACGATGGCTCTATATCTGTAAAGTCTAACGACGGCACAACTTTCACAGGCGATATTACTGTTTCAAGCCTTGAGACTGCTCCTGTAGTAGAGAATCCTACAGAGGCTTTTGTTACCCTTTCAGGTTGCCAGAGCGGCAATACATACTACATTGCAACAGCTCCTGCAACAATTGAGGGTGGTATTACACTCTACAACAATGGTAGCATGGTTAAGCAGACAGCAAATACCGTAGTGCTTGAGAAAGGCAAGATTCATGAGGTTGGCGACAACGCTCTTCCTGAGGCTGTTTCAGGTCTTGTTCTTGTTGGTAATCACAACAATTGGGATATCAACAGCGGAACCCCTGTATATGAGGTAGGCGGCTACTATGTTGCAACTTGCACAAACTCTTGCACCGAGTTCAAGTTTGTTCAGGGCGAGAATTGGATTGGTGGCGCAGCTGAGAGTACCTCTGCTGTAAACGAGTGGTTGGCAACAGGTGGAAACAACATCCTCGTATCTTCTGATGCTCAGACTTTTGAGGTATATCTTAAGAAAAACTTCAGCTCTTACCTTATCAACACAACAGGCGAGCCTATTGCACCGTTTACAGTATCTATTATCGGTGCAATATCATCTATTTCAATGAATTGGGATAGCGATTTGACTCTTAAGTATGACCAGGCAAAGTCTCTCTACTATACTACAGGCCTCACAATTGCTGCAGGCGAGGAGTTTAAGGTAAGAACTTGCAACGATTGGTCTGAGAACTACGGTGCTGCAACAGAGGGCACTTATGCCATGACTACTGACTCTATCACAAAGCTTGTTGGAGATGGTTCTAACCTTACAGTGGCTGCAAGCGGTACTTATGACATCTATTTCAACCACAATACAGCCGAGTTGTATCTTCTTACAGTTGGCAACTCTCCTGAAAATGTAACACCTGCACCAGAGCCTGTAAATTGGGGTGTTATCGGCTCGTTCAACGAGTGGAGCGCAAATGTGGCAATGGAGAGAACTACAACTGACGGTCTTTTCGTTGCTAAGGCAGTAGCTTTGGAGGCTTTCGCTGAGTTCAAGTTCAGAGAGGGCGACAACTGGGATGGCAACAACTTTGGTGCTGAGTTTACATACTCTGCTCCTAACAGCGTAGTTAATGCTGTCGCTCAAGGTGGCAACTGCTCTGTGGCTGAGGCTGGTACTTATGACCTCTATCTTGACACTGTAGGCTCTAAGATTTATATCATGACTGCAGGCTCCGAGATTGTAAATGCAACTGCTCAGACTGCAAATGGTCAGGGTCCAGAGATTGTTGTTCCTGATGCAAATTGGGGTGTTATCGGTTCGTTCAACGAGTGGAGCGCAAATGTGGCTGCTCTTAAGACATCTACTGATGGTCTGTATGTTGTTCAGGGCATTGCTCTTGAGGCATTTGCTGAGTTTAAGTTCAGAGATGGCGACAACTGGGACGGCAAAAACTTCGGCGCTGAGTTTAGCTACACTGCTCCTAATAGCGTAGTTAATGCGGTTGAGAACGGAACTACAAACTGTTCTGTAGCTCAGGCTGGTACTTATGACCTCTATCTCGACACTGTAAATGCTAAGATTTACATCATGACTACAGGTACTGAGATTGTAAACGCTACTGCTCAGACTGCAAATGGTCAGGGTCCAGAGGTTGTTGTTCCTGATGCAAATTGGGGTGTTATCGGCTCGTTCAACGAGTGGAGCGCAAATGTGGCTGCTCTTAAGACATCTACTGACGGTCTGTATGTTGTTCAGGGCATTGCTCTTGAGGCATTTGCTGAGTTTAAGTTCAGAGATGGCGACAACTGGGACGGCAACAACTTTGGTGC
>JAFWBN010000189.1 GCA_017507075.1 Alistipes sp.
TCTATTTTCTAGCGTAATAGCCGCCAGGCTATCCTAAATCCGTACACGCCCATACACAAAGTTTTTGCTGAAAGGTTTTGGTGCCGCTTTTTTCAAAAAGCGGCGGTACTTAGGCTGTTCTCGAAAAAGCGAGTAGTTTTTAGGTGGAAGAGTATTACAATTTGATAGTTTTTTTGTAAAAAATATGTGGTAAAATAGTGTGAAACAGTATAAAAATGTTAACTTTGCAATAGGGAAAGTTAAAAAGTGTAACCAATATATTGTTATTGTGGTTGTAAAGTGTTGATAATCAAATTAGTATAAATCAATAAAAACTATTATTATGTACGGAAAATTCAAAGAGTTTTTGGAGCAGGAGCTTCAGGCTATAGCTGATGCCGGTCTTTATAAGACCGAGCGTGTGATTTGTTCTCCACAGCGTGCGGAGATAGAGGTGGCTGGAAAACCGTGTCTAAATTTCTGTGCTAACAATTATTTAGGTCTTTCTGACAATCCGCGTCTTATTGAGGCGGCAAAAAGGGCTATGGATGAGCGTGGTTACGGTATGTCGTCTGTTCGTTTTATCTGTGGTTGTCAGGATATGCACAAAGAGCTTGAGAAGGCTATTGCGGACTATTTTGGTACAGAGGATACAATTCTTTATGCTGCATGTTTTGATGCTAATGGAGGTGTTTTTGAGCCTCTATTTACCGAGCAGGATGCGATAATTTCCGATTCGCTTAACCATGCGTCAATTATTGATGGTGTTCGTCTTTGCAAGGCTGTTCGTTATCGTTATGCTAATGCGGATATGGACTCTTTGGAGGATTGTTTGAAGCGTGCTCAGGCGCAGCGTTTCAGAATTATTTGCACAGATGGAGTCTTTTCTATGGATGGCAATGCTGCACCACTTGACAAGATATGTGCCCTTGCGGAGCAGTACAATGCGCTTGTGATGGTTGACGAGTGCCACTCGGCGGGTGTTTTGGGTGCTACAGGTAGAGGTATTACAGAGCTTTATAATCTGCGTGGTCAGGTGGATATTATCACAGGCACACTTGGCAAAGCCTTTGGTGGTGCTGTAGGTGGTTTTACAACAGGTCGCAAGGAGATTATAGATATGCTTCGTCAGCGTTCTCGTCCATATCTGTTCTCAAACTCTCTGCCACCGGCAGTTGTTGGTGCGGGTATTGAGTTGTTTAAGATGCTTGCAGAGAGCAATGAGCATCATGACCGACTTGTTGCCAATGTGGAGTATTTCCGCAATAAGATGATTGCTGCAGGTTTTGATATTAAGCCTACAGACTCGGCAATTTGTGCTGTTATGCTCTATGATGCAAAGCTATCTCAGGATTTTGCTGCGGCACTTCAGCAGCGAGGTGTTTTTGTAACAGGTTTCTACTATCCTGTAGTTCCAAAGGGTCTTGCACGCATCCGTGTACAGGTTTCGGCAGGTCATACCGTAGAGCAGTTGCAGCGTTGTGTAGATGCCTTTGTTGAGGTAGGCAAGGAGCTAAATGTGTTGAAATAACAGATAAAAGATAGTTAGGAGATGAATAGCAAGGTAACTTTGGATGCAACAGATCGTAAGATTTTGCGATTTTTGGTTAAGAATGCCCGTATGCCATATCTTGAGATTGCCAGAGAGTGTGGAATTTCGGGCGCAGCGATACACCAGCGCATAAAGAAGTTGGAGGATTCGGGTGTTATTTTGGGCAGTCGCATGATGGTAAATCCTAAGATGCTCGGCTTTGATGTATGTGCATTTATCAGCATAAGGATTCAGGACCCAATTATGAGTGCTGCGGTAGCAGAGAAGATGAAAAACATCCCGGAGGTTGTTGAGTTCCATTTTATAACAGGAACATACAACGCTATGCTTAAGCTCTATTGTGTTGATAATGACCATTTGATGCGTACCATATTTGATGGTATTCTGCGTATTCAGGGTGTTTCGACAACGCAGACCTATATCTCACTTAGTGAGGCCTTTCAGCGTGAGCCACATATTGAGTACCTCGATAAATTATCTCACCGATGATACGCCTTACCAAAGAGTTTACATTTGAGTCTGCACATGCATTGTGGGGGTATGATGGCAAGTGTCGCGAGATACACGGCCACTCATACCGCCTCTTTGTAACTGTCAAAGGCCATCCGTCAGAAGAGTGTGGCGACCCAAAACTTGGTATGGTAATGGATTTTGGGGTGCTGAAAAGCATTGTTGAGCAGCAGATAATCTCTCGTCTTGACCACTCATTTGTTATGCGTCGCACACCAGAGGCACTCTCTTTGGCTGAGAGTATGAAAGATAGCTTTTCAAATATCGTGCTTGTGGATTACCAGCCGACTTGCGAGAATATGCTCTATGATTTTGCAGATAGACTTAGGGCTGCACTGCCAAAAGGTGTAGAGTTACACTCCCTTAGACTGCATGAGACGGCGAGATCGTATGCTGAGTGGTATGCCGAGGATAACAGATAACAGAAAATGAAAAAACTCTTCCTTATAGACGCTTATGCGTTGATATTCAAATACTATTACGCATTTATGGGTCGTCCGATGCGTAACCGTGCGGGCATGAATACCTCAATAGTCTTTGGTTTTACAAAGTTTTTGAGGGATATTCAGAAACGCGAGAAACCAGACTTATTGGGTGTTGCTTTTGACCCAGCTGGAGGCTCATTTCGTAAAAATATGTTTCCGGAGTATAAGGCAAACCGACCAGCAACACCGGAGGATATTATAGCTTCAGTACCCTATGTAAAGCGTATTGTTGAGGCTATGTGTATCCCTATTTTGGAGGTTGAGGGCTATGAGGCGGATGATGTCATCGGAACGCTTGCCTTCAAAGCTGATGCTGCGGGTTATGAGGTATATATGGTTACTCCCGACAAGGATTACGGCCAGCTTGTGGGTGAAAATCGCAAGATATACAAGCAAAAGGGAGATAGTATTGAGATTGTTGACACGGCGGCTATAAAGGAGAAGTATGGCATTGATGACCCGCTGCTTGTAAGGGATATTTTGGCACTTTGGGGCGATAGTTCGGACAATATTCCGGGTGTTGCAGGCATAGGCGAGAAGGGTGCATGCAAACTTGTACAGAAGTGGGGTGATGTTGAGAATATAATTGCCAATACAGAGGCAATAGGGGGTAAGGTTGCGCTAAATATAGCATCCTCAACCTCTCAGTTGCGACTATCAAAAGAGCTTACAACCATCTGCCTTGATGTGCCTATAGAGTTTAATGAGGCGGAGCTTACGGTGTGCTGCCCAAAGATAGATGCACTAAAATCACTCTTTACGGAGCTTGATTTTAGGGCGTTTCTGAACGATATTCAGAATATGGCACCTGTGGAGGATAACACTATTCCTCGTCAAGCCGAGCCTACACAGCTTGCCAATATGGCGCGCGTAAAGTCCGGAGAGGCAAAGCGCAAGGCTATGGAGGGTCAAGGCTCACTATTTGATATGTTTAACAACCCAAATGTTGCAGAGCAGAGTGGTGAGCAGAGTGTTGATAGCCCATTTGAAACAATAGCCACAACCAAGCATAGTTATAAGACGATACTTTCAGCGGCAGAGTTGACACTTGTTGTTGATCAGTGTCTGAAATATAAGACACTCTGTTTTGATATCGAGACTTCGGGACTTGATGTCTTTGGTAGTCGAATAGTGGGTATCTCTTTGGCTGTAGAGCCTCATAAGGCGTGGTATATACCATTTACTCAGAGCAGAGATAGAAATAGAGTAGAGAGTGAGTATGCTGCTATCTTAAAACCGCTTTTTGAGTGTGAAAGCACCATTAAGGTTGGGCAGAATATGAAGTTTGACATACTCTTTCTAAAAACTCTCGGCATAGAGGTTAGGGGTTTTAAGGGGGATACAATGCTTCTGCATTATCTGTTAGACCCTGAAGCGCGTCATAATATGAATGCCCTTGCAGAGCGGTATCTTAACTACTCGCCAATAGAGATTGAGACCCTTATTGGTAGAGGTGTGCAGCAGATTACTATGGACATGGTCGGTCTGGAGCGTATCGCCGAATATGCAGCAGAGGATGCCGATATAACGCTGCAATTATACAACTGCTTGCGCCCTATAGTTGAAAAAGAGGGGCTATGGGAGCTATATTGCGCCATAGAGGAGCCTATGATTGATGTGCTTGTGGATATGGAGTTCACGGGCGTTAAGATAGATAGTAATCTGCTGAGAGACTACTCAGCAACCCTCTCTGCAGAGTTAGTACAACTTGAACAGAGGATAAGAGAGATGGCGGGCGAGCCGAACCTTAATGTCAACTCAGGCAGACAACTTGGAGAGGTTTTGTTCTCCAAGATGAGAATTGCAGAGAAGCCAAAGATGACAAAAACTAAACAGTTTTGTACCGATGAGGAGTATCTGAAGGGTTTTGCTGCAGAGCATGAGATTGTACGGACGATACTTGAATATAGAGGCGTAAAAAAACTGCTTTCAACATATATAGACGCTCTTCCACTGCTTGTAAATCCTGTTACGGGTCATATACATACATCTTATAATCAGGCGGTTACGGCTACGGGAAGATTATCATCATCCAATCCAAATCTGCAAAATATTCCGATTAGAGATGCTATTGGCAGACCTATCCGTGAGGCATTTATTCCATCGACAACAGACAGATTGTTGCTCTCGGCAGACTATTCTCAGGTGGAGTTGCGACTTATGGCACACCTTAGCGGGGATAGCTCGCGTTGTGAGGCATTTGAAAATGGAGAGGATATTCATGCTGCCACAGCGGCAAAAATATACAACAAGAGTATATCGGAGGTTACTCCTGAGGAGCGTCGTAGGGCAAAGACGGCAAACTTTGGTATAATTTACGGCATATCAGCTTTTGGACTCTCGCAGCGACTCGATATCTCCCGCACAGAGGCAAAAGAGCTTATAGAGGGTTACTTTACATCATATCCGAAAGTGAAAGAGTATATGGATAGAGTGGTCTCTGAGGCGCATCAGACGGGAAGTGTTACAACAATATACTCTCGTCGCAGGTATCTTGACGGTATCGATTCGAGAAATGCAAATACCCGCGCACTTGCCGAGCGAAATGCCATTAACGCGCCTATTCAGGGCAGTGCTGCCGATATTATGAAAAAGGCTATGGTAGGCGTATATCGTAGCTTTAAGAGTCAAGGTATCCGCTCAAAGCTTATACTACAAGTGCATGACGAAATTGTTGTCGATTTGATTCCTTCAGAGAGGGAGGCTGTAGAGAGAATTATTCGAGAGCAGATGGAGGGCGCAGCAAAACTCTCTGTACCTCTTGTTGTGGATATAGGAGTGGGTAAAAATTGGCTTGAGGCACATTAAAGATAAAAACAGCAAAAAGACCGAAAATCTAAAACCTAACTAAATATGAAACGATTTATAATAATTTTGGCAGGTATCTGTTTTACTATCTCCGTAGTAGGTCAGACCACAAAAGAGCGAGTTTTGGCAAATCCAGAGCTTGCCCTTGGTGTCTATCGACTATATCCGACAGAGTTTGCAGAGCAGACACCTGTGCCAAAGGGTTATAAACCCTTCTATATCAGCCACTATGGTCGTCATGGGTCGCGTTATATTTTACGAGACGAGAAGTTTGACAGAGCCTATAATGTCTTTGCAGATGCGGAGTATTTCGGTAAGTTGACAGATTTTGGTAAGGATGTTTTTGAGCGTCTTAAGAGAGCCAAAAAGGATGCTTATGGTAGATATGGAGAGTTGTCGCTCAAGGGTCAGGAGCAACATCGTCAGATTGCGGAGCGTATGTATAATAACTATAAGGATATTTTCAAAAAGTGCGACTATGTTGATGCCAAGAGTACCATTGTTCCGCGTGTACTTATCAGCATGACCGCATTTTGTGATCAGCTTCTGCATCAAAATAACAAACTTGATATACACTATGAGTGTGGTAAGCCGTTCCAAAAGTGGCTTAACCCCTACTACAAAGATAATGACCCTCGCCTTGCCGCATATATAGACCTATATCGCCACAATGCAAACAGTGATTGGGTTAAGGAGTGGAGAGAGTATCGTCGTAAAAATGTGGATATCACAAGATTATTGGAGTCGCTCTTTAAGAAGGATTATGTAAAGAGCATGCCTTTCCCACACGATTTTGTATTCCATCTCTTTAAGACGGCAACTTCGCTTCCTGGAACACCTACAGAAGAGTCAATTCTGGATGTGTTTACAAAAGAGGAACTTTATGACCAGTGGCGTTTGGTAAATGCGATTTTCTACCACGAGAAGGGCCCTTCTGGTATTGTTGGAGGCTTTTTGAACGGTGTTTCAACCCCACTTCTTGAGAAGTTTATAGAGGATGCCGAGCAGAAGGTGGCAGAAGGAAAACCTGCTGTAACTCTTAGATTTGGGCATGATGGTAATATTATGGGCCTACTAAATACAATGCGCGTTCCGGGTTGGTGTGAGCAGGTTGATGATTTTGATAAAATCGAGGAGGTTTGGCAGGACTTTAATATCCCTATGGGATGTAATCTTCAGTGGATTTTCTACAAAAATAGGGCAGGAGATGTGCTGGTAAAGATGTTGCTTAATGAGGAGGAGATTGCCTTCCCGATTCAGAGCGATAAAGCCCCTTACTACCATTGGGAGGATGTTCGCAAATACTATAGAGAGCTACTGCCAAAGATGTATGAGCAGGGCTGTTATAACCGTCTTGAGACACTACCTGTAAAGGTAAAAAATAGTAGTAGTCATTAAAAGAGTAATAAACAATAAAATAGAGTATTATGAAGAGATTATTTGTTCTTATCGGACTTGTTGGCGTTTTTGCCTCAGCAACAGCAAAGACTTCTCCTGAAAACTCAGATGACAGAATTCATTGCTATCAGATTGAGAAGGCTGTGCGCAAATTAGTTTCAGTACCTGATATTGATGGTTACAAGACTCTGAAGTGCGACTTTCACATGCATACAGTCTTTGCTGATGCTCATGTCTCTCCTACAGGCCGCGTGCGTGAGGCTTGGCAGGATGGTCTTGATGTGATTGCAATGTCTGAGCATCTTGCTGTACACAAGAGCCCCGGCATCAAACTTAAGGATTATAATCTGCCTATCAATCAGGCAGTTAAGGAGGGTAAGAAGTGGGGACTGATTGTTGTTCCGGCGGTTGAGATTACCCGCACAAAGCCTTTCGGACACATGAACGCACTATTTATCAAAGATCCAAATGTCTTTGAAGAGACCCGTTATAAGGTTGACGAGAACGGCAAATTATTGCGTGATAAAAATGGTAAGCGTATCCCGAACCCGACAGAGATGGATGACTTTAGAAAGGCAGAGGCTCAAGGTGCATTTATGTTGTGGAATCATCCGGGATGGCCTGACGGAAAGAGTACACTCTATTCGCTCCATAAGCAACTTATTAAGGAGGGTAGAATCCATGCTGTAGAGCTTTTTAATGGTTTTGAGTGGTATCCAAAGGTTTTAGATTGGTTTGATGAGTATAAGCTGCCAATGATGGCAAATACCGATATTCACGACACCTCAAAATTTGCTTATGGAGAGCAAATTCGCCCTATGACCCTTGTTTTTGCAAAGGAATATACCCTTGAGTCGCTCAGAGAGGCTCTGTTTGCAGGTCGTATGGTGGCATTTTTTGATAAAAAACTTGCAGGAGACTCTAAGTATATCTGCTCCCTTATCTCAAACTCTCTGAAGGTTAGAGTTATAGATGAAAAGAAAGGCGTCCTTGAGGTTACAAATATCTCGGACATTGAGTTTCAGACCATCTTTGGCGACCACATGAACCCTGTAGTATTTTATCCTCGCAAGGCTATCCGCGTAACAGTTCCAAAAGGCACAGAACTTGACTTTATAAACTGTTATGCAGGTCGCAACACAGTAAAAACACAAATCTGGTAAATTTTGCAACTATGCTAAGTATAGCTGAAAGACATAAGTATATTCTTGAGAAACTTGAGAAGTTTGGCTTTATCCGTATTACCGATGTAGCCGAGGAGTTGGGTGTAACAAAGGTTACAATCCGCAAGGATGTTAAGATTTTGGAGAGTAAAGGTCTGCTCTATAAAGTACATGGTAGCGCACGACTCGCCAACCCGCATATCGCAGACCGCGACCTGACGACCAAAAGTTCACTTAATCGTGAGGCTAAACGCCGTATTGCCGAGCGCGCTGCAGCTATGATTGAGGAGGGCGACTCGATTATGATTTCGGCAGGCTCTACAGCATACGCCCTTGCTGAAGCTATCCATGAGATGAATCCACCAAAAAATATCAATGTTGTTACTCCATTTCTAAAGGTTTCAGCCCTGCTTAATGAGGTGGAGACAATTCAGGTAGAGCAACTTGGAGGTAGAGTCTATAAAAAATCATTTGCCACACGAGGCGAAAATGCCTGCCTTACACTTGGAGATATGGTATGCTCCAAATTCTTTGTGGGTGTGGATGGCTTTGACCCCGACTTCGGCATCACAACTTCCACAATCGAGGAGACACACCTCTCTCGCCGTATGATGGCAGCCGCTTCAAAGACTATCGTTATTGCAGACTCGTCTAAGTTTGGTCAACATGGATTTGGCAGAATTACTGCAATAGATGAAGTCGATGTCGTTATTACCGATACAGATATTTCGCCTGAGATGGTTAAAATTATCGAAGAGGCGGGAATTGAACTTATAACAGTATAATAGAGTATGGAAAATAAGATTGAATTTGAGATTGAACCAGCTGTAGCACAAGGACACTACTCCAATTTTGTGATTATAGCACACTCGCCAAGCGAGTTTATCCTTGATTTTGCCTCAGTGCTTCCGGGTATGCCAAAAGCTAAAGTGTCAAGCAGAATTATACTCACCCCAGAACACGCAAAACGCCTGCTGCACTCGCTACAGGAGAATCTGCGTAATTATGAGAATAAATTCGGCACAATAAGCGTCCAACACCCCGCAGGCTTCAAACCAACAGGCCAAGCGTAGAGTACAGCCCGACAACTGCCCGCTTTTTCGAGAAAAAGCAGGGCGTGCAAAAAGCTTTCAGCGAAAACTTCGTTTTTGGGCTGATGCGGATTTGGGATAGCCTTACGGCCATTACGCTAAA
>JAFWBN010000190.1 GCA_017507075.1 Alistipes sp.
AAGCGGACAATCTGCTCGTGGTGCATGGCAGAGACAAGAGGTAATATTTGACCAAAAAACACAGTCGCAGTATCCACGAAAAATATGCGTGGTATTCTTTAATAAACCTGAGGAGGTGGCTCGACTTGCTGTGGGTGCGGAGTACAATGTATCCATTGATGTTGAATCCAGAGAGTACAACGGCAGATGGTACACCGATGTGCGCGCATGGAGAATTGTAGCAAAAGAGCAGGCTGTTGAGGCTCCAGCCTCCGGTATTATGCCGCCACCTTATGACGCTCCAATGCCTACTCAAGAGCCTGCATACGCTCAAAGCAGTGCAGCTCAAGATGTTGATGATTTGCCGTTTTAGGGATATAGTGCGCAAAATTGTAGAGAGATTAACCAGATTAAGGCGCATAACAATAAAGTTCTTTGTGGTATTAAGCCCTAAAGAACTTTCTCTATATAAGGTATTGTTCTAACTTTAGATTGTTACCGCTCTCTAAAACAACCCAATTCTCATGAATCGCGGCGGTGCTTAGGTCTGTTGCGCGGCTGAAAATTAGCTATAGTTTTTACTGATGCAGTTATAAAAAATATCAATTTGACAAATAATAACTTTTGTATTATCTTTGCATTGTAAAACATAAAAAGATATAAAATTATGGCTGCAATAAATTTAACAAAGGGTGGATTTGAGAGGCGCATAGCTGCTCAAGTTGATAATTTAGAGAAATTGAATTTTTTGGGAAATAAGCCTGCGCTGATAGACTTTTATGCTACATGGTGTGGTCCTTGTCAGAGATTTGCACCAATTTTGGAGAGTGTTTCGGAGCAATATGTTGGCAAAGTTGACATTTATAAGGTTGATGTTGATAGTGAGGAGGCGTTGTCTTCGATGTTTAACATCCGCTCTATACCTACATTGGTATTTATATCAGCATCAGGTCAGGTGCAGAGAGTCTCAGGAGCAATGTCTGAGCTGGAACTGAAAGAGAGACTGAATAATTTGATAAAATAACCTTAAAAACTTCAAAACTATGTTAAGCGAAAAATTACACGCAGCAATCAATGAGCAGATTAACGCCGAGTTGTGGTCGGCATATCTCTATCTTTCAATGTCGATGGATGCAGAGGCTAAGGGTCTGAAGGGCGTAGCAAATTGGTTCTATGTTCAGTGGCTTGAGGAGCAGGACCATGCTCGAATCCTTATGAACTATCTTAACTCTCGTGATGCAAAGGTCTCTCTAAAGCCTATTGCTGAGGTTAGAACAGAGTGGAATTCGGTTTTGGATATGTTCAAGGAGACTCTGAAGCATGAGAAGGTTGTAACAAGTCTTATCAATAATCTTGCGGCAATAGCAGCAGAGGATCGTGATTTCGCATCATCAAATATGCTTGTTTGGTTTGTAAATGAGCAAGTTGAAGAGGAGGAGTCTGCTCGTGATATGATTTTTGCAACAGAGTCTGTTGAGGGAGATAAGTATGGCATGTATCAACTTGATAAAGAGTTGGCTGCCAGAGTCTATACTCAAGCATCACCTCTTGCAAATTCTGCAGATTAAGAAATTGTTTGAAAATAATTTCATAAACAAATTCAAACATCTTCTAAGAAAAAATATTATATTTGTATTGAAAAACTAAAAACACAAAAAAATATGGCAACAAAGTTTTATAAATGCCGCCATTGTGGCAATGTAATCGAGAAAATCGTTGATTCAAAAGTTCCTGTAGTATGCTGTGGCGAGAAGATGGAGGAACTTATTCCTAATACCGTAGAGGCAAGCGGAGAGAAACATATCCCTGTAGTAACAAAGATTGACGACTGCTCAATTAAGGTAGAGGTTGGTTCTGTTGCACATCCAATGCTCCCTGAACACCATATCGCCTTTATCTATGTGGAGACTGAACATGGCGGAATTAGAGTAAATCTGACAGATAAACCAGAGGCTGTGGTATGCGTCTGCAAAGATAAACCTGTGGCAGTCTATGAGTATTGTAATCTGCATGGGTTGTGGAAGACTGATTTGTAGTTAGTTTGTCGTGATAGTGGCGCATTTGCACTTATAAGTGCATACCTGCTTCTGCTAACAAAAAGTGCCGACAATGAGCAGTACGCTTAGTACAGCCCATCGTCGGCATTTTTGCCGAGCGTTAATCCCCTTTCAGGGGCTTTTCACCGCTGCGCCTCGGCAATTCAAGCAAGCTTGATTGCACTCAGCTTAATCGCGGCGTTGCATCTACGCCCTTCTAAGCACAAATGGGAAGGTGCTTTATGCACCACTCTGACGACAAATTGGGTAGGTACTTTAATTTAGCGGAGGGGTGCTTTAATCTTGGCGCGCGGCCCTAAGGTCCTTAGAGACCCTAGAGTCCTTAGAGACACTAAGGTCAGCGCGCGCAGAGTAATGACAAATGACATTTAATAGCAACGGGCTTTCAGCCCTTAATGACATAGAATAGCGTGTAACAGAACAAACTAAGTTTCGCTGTACTCGGATTTAGGGAACGCCACCGTAGGTGGTACGAGAGAAAAGAGAGATTGCTTGCCAAGTTTACTTGAGCAAAAGCAAATCTCTCTTTTTTATCGTAATAGCCTTTAGGCTATCCTAAATCCG
>JAFWBN010000191.1 GCA_017507075.1 Alistipes sp.
GGCTATACGACTGATAATGAGCGGTAACGGCACAGCATCTATTGTAGAGAGCGCGCAGGCTCTGTTACCATTTACTTTCCAACTATAGGTGGGTTCTATAAATTAGGTCGTGGCGATTTGGACGGTGATTTTGAGCAGGTTTTTCTGCTTTTTAAGGGCGTAGTAGCCTACTACAACTGCGAAAAGCAGGAAAAGATGCCAAAATAAACCCCAAAGCGACCGAAATAGAATTTACCTATCTGTGACAAATATTCCCTAATTTGTAGAACACACCTAACTATGTTTCATCCAAACGATATACTTTTTGAGGACAACCACCTTATTGTGGTAAACAAGCGCTGCGGCGACCTTGTACAGCCCGACCCAAATGGAGATTCAGCACTTGAAAACGAGATTAAGGCCTATATAAAGGCTCGCGACAATAAACCCTTTGATGTCTTTTTGGGTGTGGTGCACCGCATAGACCGCCCCGTGAGTGGCGTGGTGCTATTTGCCAAGACCTCCAAGGCTCTGTCTCGCATGAACGATATGATTCGCCGTGGCGAGATATCAAAGCGTTACTGGGCCGTTGTGGAAAATCGCCCCGAGGCAGAGAGCGGCGAGCTGGTACATTACATCCTGCGCGACGGCAAGAGCAACCGCTCCTACTGCTACAACGCCCCAAAGGGGGATGCCAAGCGAGCAGTGCTTCGCTACACAGTTTTGGGATGCTCTGACCGTTACACACTTGTGGAGGTCGAGCTTATAACGGGTCGCCACCACCAAATTCGCGCGCAGCTCTCAAAAATCGGCTGCCCGATAAAGGGAGACCTCAAGTATGGGGCAAAGCGTTCAAATCCCAATGGCGGAATATCGCTCCACTCGCGCAGCATGACCTTTATTCATCCTGTGCGCAAAGAGAGTGTTACCATAGAGGCGCCAGTGCCTACAGATGACAACCTATGGCTATTCTTTGCACAATCTCAAGCGGGGTTATAGTATGAGGGCGGTAATTCAGCGAGTAAAGAGTTGCTCTGTAGATATTGCGGGGCAAACTGTAGGCAGTATTGATGCGGGAATGCTCATCCTGCTGGGCGTGGAGGCTACCGATACGGTGGAGGATATAGATTGGCTTGTGGGTAAAATCTCGCGACTCAGAATCTTTGACGACGAAAATGGCGTGATGAATCTTGATATTAACCAAGTGGGAGGCAAAGCCCTTGTAGTGAGTCAGTTTACCCTCTACGCATCAACAAAGAAGGGGAATCGTCCATCATATATCCGCTCGGCACCAGAGCCTATCTCGCGCCCGATGTACGAGCAGTTTGTGGCAAAGTTATCACAAACACTCGGTACAGATGTACCTACGGGCGAGTTTGGCGCCGATATGCAGGTGAGCCTTGTAAACGACGGCCCTGTGACAATATGTATTGATACTAAAAATAAGGAATACATAGAGCGAACCGATGAAAAGATTTCTAACCATTGTGGCTCTGCTATGTACCATTGCAGCCACACAGACCGTAAAGGCGTGGAATAACATAGGCCACGCTACTATCGCCGTTATTGCCGAGAGGCATATGACCGAGGAGGCTAAAGAGAAGTGTCGTCACTATTTGAAGCACAACCTGCCTTACTACGCCTCGTGGATGGACTACTGGCGCAACTGCCCAGGCTTTGAGGAGACTCACTACTAGCACAGCGTACCTGTAACCGAGAAGAATAAACAGGTTAAGGGCGAGACTCGCAATGCCGCCTATCAGATTAAGCGTATCTGCAAGCAGATGCGTAAGTACAACAAACTTCAGGACTCTATTGTTGCCGACAACCTCAAGTATCTGATTCATATGGTGGGCGATATGCACTGCCCAGTCCATACAAAGTACAGCCCTAACGAGCCAGAACTTAAGCAGCGCTCAGTAAAGATGAAGGGCAAGAAGATGGGCTTCCACTCCTTCTGGGACGCCTCTATAGGCTACTATAACAAGAATTTGAAGTGCGACCAGATTGCCAGAAGTACGACACCCTTACCGACGAGCAGATTGCTGCAATTTGTCAGGGCAATCCAGACGACTGGGCGGCTGTAAATGCTGTAGAGATGCGCGAGATTTACACCCTACTGCCAGTGCATAGCGAGGTTACAGAAGTGTCAAAAGAGAACCACGCACGAATGAAAGAGATTGCAATGCAGCAGGCTCTGCGTGGTGGATATAGATTAGCAAAAGTGTTGAACGAAATTTTCTCAAAATAGGCTATTATGAAACGATATATAGTATTGGTAATCTGCTTGTTA
>JAFWBN010000192.1 GCA_017507075.1 Alistipes sp.
CCAATTTGTCGTCAGAGTGGTGCATTTACAAGGCTCGGCTAAAAAGACAACGAAGGGCTGTACTTGCGGTACTGCCCTTTGTTGAATTTTTAGTTAGCCGATGGAAATGCGCCGCTCTGACGACAAAGAACGGCAAATTATCCAAGGTATGATTTAAGCAACTTACTCCTTGACGAGTGGCGAAGTCGGCGAATAGCCTTCTCCTTGATTTGGCGCACACGCTCGCGGGTAAGGTCGAACTTCTCGCCAATCTCCTCCAGAGTCATCTCTGAGCAACCGATGCCGAAAAAGTAGCGGATAATATCTCTTTCACGCTCTGTAAGTGTCTCAAGAGCGCGTTCTACCTCTGTTGCAAGCGACTCATTGATAAGGCCTCTGTCAGCGTTTGGAGAGTCCGGATTTACAAGCACATCAAGAAGTGAGTTATCCTCGCCATCTGCAAATGGTGCATCCACGGAGATATGGCGGCCTGCAACGCGCAGAGTATCAGTAACTTTCTCTTTTGGCAGTTCAAGTTCTTGTGCAAGTTCTTCAGGTGAAGGCACTCTCTCATGCTCCTGCTCAAAGCGTGCAAAGGCTTTGTTAATCTTATTGAGTGAGCCTACCTGATTGAGTGGAAGGCGCACGATACGGCTCTGTTCTGCAAGGGCCTGAAGGATAGATTGACGAATCCACCACACGGCATAAGATATAAACTTAAAACCTCTGGTTTCATCAAATTTTTCAGCTGCCTTGATAAGTCCGAGGTTACCCTCGTTGATAAGGTCGGGCAGACTAAGACCCTGATTTTGATACTGTTTTGCCACAGAGACAACAAATCGAAGGTTTGCCTTTGTAAGTTTTTCGAGAGCCTCCTGGTCGCCCTTACGGATTCGCTGAGCGAGTTCTACCTCCTCCTCAACGGTAATTAGGTCCTCTTTACCAATCTCCTGGAGATACTTATCGAGTGATGCACTCTCTCGATTGGTAATAGACTTTGTAATTTTTAATTGACGCATTTTATAAATAATTTAATTCGTTTCAGCTACCTTTTGGCTAAAAAAACAGCCCAAGTTAGAGACAAGGGCTGTTTTCATGGCAGTATTAGACTCTACTCCACAACAACATAGCTTGCGGCTCTGCCATCAGGATATACTCCGTCTATACTACGAACCTTGTCTGTCAAAGTATTAAGGTCTGAGACTGAATCAACCACTCTGTCGTTAATATGAGTGATAACAAAGCCCTCTCTTACTCGCGCTCTGGCAAGTAGTCCGCCACTATTAACCTGTGCAACTTGTACACCCCCACGGATATCGAGTTTTTTGCACAACTTTGAGTCAATATCGACAAATCGACCACCCAAAACCTTAACTACATCTACGGCGTCTGCTGCAAGCAGTTCCGCTTTTCCTGCCTTATTACGCAAAGTAACCTCAAAATGTTTCACATTTTCGCCTCTTTTTACAGAAATTTTTACCTTATCGTTTGGTCTATGCTTACCAATCTGCTCTCCAAGCTTTGATGGAGCATCGATAGCCACGCCGTCAATGCTTGTTATCACATCGCCCTTGCGCAGACCTGCCTCTGAAGCTGCGCCGCCCTCAACGACAGATGCTACATAGGCACCACCGACCTCTTTTATACCTGTATCTTCGCCCATGTTATCGACAAAGTCCTGGTCAATATATCTGTATGAGACTCCAAGCAGTGCGCGCTGAACAACACCATACTCCTTCAAGTCATCTACCACTTTACGGACAATAGTCTCAGGCACTGCAAAAGAGTAACCAATATAGCTGCCTGTTGATGACTTGATAACTGTGTTAATACCGACAAGTTCGCCTCTGCTATTTACCAATGCGCCGCCCGAATTTCCAGGATTTACAGCTGCATCGGTCTGAATAAATGACTCCAATCTAAAATCATCCGGAATAACATCCAACTGACGCGCCTTTGCTGAGACAATACCCGCAGTAATTGTTGACTGCAAGTCAAATGGAGAACCGATTGCAAGCACCCACTCGCCGAGGCGGAGTGCATCTGAACTACCAAATGCGAGTGTAGGCAAAGACTCTCCATCAATCTTTATCAGTGCTACATCTGTAGCAGGGTCTGTGCCGATAAGTTTTGCGTCGAAAGTTCTACCGTCATTGAGTTTTACACGCAGTTTTGTCGAATGTTCAACTACATGATTATTGGTTACGATATATCCATCTGTGGATATTATCACACCTGAGCCGCCTGAGCGTTGCTCTCTTTTGCGAGGACCTTGCTCTTGAGGTATGCCGAAGAAGTCAAAAAACGGATTGTATCCACTTGGCACTGAGACCTCCGAAATTACCTCTATATTTACCACCGCGCGCACAGCATTCTCTGCCGCATAGGTCAAATCGGGATAGCTGCCCTGCTCAAAAGATGTAAAATGTGCTCCCAATGCGGGTGTGCGCTCAACAATCTTCTCAACAATTTCTACTCGACCATCAGTGCTGTTTTTAAGCATCCAGACAGACGATACTACTCCTGCCAATGCAGAGAGCAAACAAATACCGATAATTGATAATACTCTTCTCATAATTTTGTTCAATTTTTCGCAAAAATAACGATTTCTCTCTTACCTTTATTGTATAGGTCTAAAAACTTTTTGTTTTTGACTTTGATTTTCGCAGAAAAAATGTTACTTTTGTAAGTTCATGGACGATTTTGTCTATAAAAATGATATACAACAAACAAAATAAATTATTTCAACTATGAAAAAAGCAATTCAATTCGGTGCAGGAAACATTGGCCGTGGTTTTATCGGTGCAGTGTTGGAGCAGGCAGGCTACCATGTAGTATTTGCAGATGTCAACATGGCAATTATCGACAAGATTAACGAAGAGCATTGCTACACCGTACATGTAATGGATGTAGAGTGCGTAGAGCAGAAGATTACAAACATCTCCGGCGTAAACTCAACAACAGATGCTGTAATAGAGCAGATTGTTGATGCAGAACTTATCACAACAGCTGTTGGTGTGGTTATCCTTCCTCGCATTGCACCCGCTATTGCAAAGGGTATTGTTGCCCGCAAAGCTGCCGGTGTTGAGAGCCCGCTGAATATCATCGCTTGCGAGAATGCTGTTCGCGCATCTTCACAGCTCAAAGAGCATGTCCTTGCACTTCTTGAGGGAGAGGATAAGGCTTATTGTGAGAAGTGGGTTGGTTTCCCAGATTGCTCTGTTGACCGCATCGTTCCTCCTGTTCGCAGCGAAAATCCTGTAGATGTTGTTGTAGAGGCTTTCTATGAGTGGAATGTTGAGCAGGCATCTTTTGTTGGTCAGGCTCCTCAGATTGCAGGTATGAACTTAGCAGATAACCTTCTTGCCTATGTAGAGCGCAAGCTCTTTACCCTCAATACAGGTCATGCAATTACCGCATATACAGGCTGTATGAAGGGTCTTAAGACTATTGACGAGAGTATTGCTGACCCTCAGATTTATGCTATCGTTAAGGCTGCAATGCAGCAGAGTGGTCTTGGTCTTATCGCAAAGCACGGTTTTGACAAGGAGGCTCACTTTAAGTATATTGACAAGATTATTGGTCGCTTTAAGAACCCTTATCTTAAGGACGATGTTACCCGCGTAGGTCGTGAGCCACTGCGTAAGCTCTCTGCTGCAGACCGTCTTATCAACCCAACCTTAACAGCTCAGGCTGCCGGTGTTGAGACTCCAGACCTTCTGCTCGGTATCGGTGCTGCACTCCACTACAACAACCCTGAGGACCCTCAGAGCGTTACAATGCAAGCTCGTATTGCAGAGGTAGGTCTTAAGGCTGCCGTTGCAGAGTTTGCTTCTCTTGAGGCTGATGCACCTATCCTTGAC
Source organism: Alistipes sp. (assembly GCA_017507075.1). Lineage (GTDB taxonomy): Bacteria > Bacteroidota > Bacteroidia > Bacteroidales > Rikenellaceae > Alistipes. The sequence continues at coordinate 3,843 of JAFWBN010000192.1, forward strand.
CAGATTGTTGCAGCATTTGCAGAGGTTGAGAAGAGACTTGCTTAGTAAACAACCAAAGAAAACTAACTAAAACTATACTAAAATGACAGCAGAACAGCAAAAAAAGTTTAAGTATTGGCAGTGGAGAACTATTGCCGGTACTATGATTGGCTACATTTTCTTCTACCTTATCCGTAAGAACTTCTCGTTCCTTATGCCGGGTCTTACCGCTGAGTATGGTATCAGCAAGACCAGCTTGGGAGCAGTAATCACAGCTGCGGGATTCCTCTATGGTCTATCTAAGCTACTCAACGGTATGCTTGCAGACCGTATCAATGGCCGTTGGCACATGGTTACAGGTCTTGCAGTAAGTACAGTAACTGCAATTCTTATCGGTTTTGGAGCGGAGATTATCACTGCACTCACAGGTGTACCTGAGGGTTCAACTCCTGAGTTCGTTGGCAAGTTCACAATCCTGCTTTCAGCTCTTTGGATTGTAAATAACATCTTCCAGGGTTGCGGTTTCCCTCCATGCTCTCGTCTGATACCTCGTTGGGTACCTTCTAATGAGCTATCTACAAAGATGTCTATATGGAACACCTCACACTCTATCGGAGCAGGTCTTGCAGGTATCCTTTGTGGCTCATTTATCATGGCATCTATGGGTGTTGACAAGTCTGCAGACCCTGCAATGGTTGCAACAATTGCTCAGAACTTAGGTAAGGAGATTACTGACCCTGCTGTTATCTCGGCAGCTGAGCATGTAGGCGCGTGGAAGTGGGCGTTTATCATCCCAGGTATTATCGCAGGTGTCGGCGTATTTGTTACAATGGCTATCCTTCGCGATACTCCTAAGAGCGTAGGTCTTCCTGAGCTCTCTGAGCAGGAGAATAAAGATAATGCTGAGCCTCAGAAGGAGGAGAGTCAGGCAGAGATTTCTGCATACATCATGGAGCATGTATGGAAGAACCCTGTTATTTGGGCCCTTGCTCTTGCAGACTTCTTTGTATATGTTATCCGCTTTGCTGTTCTTGACTGGGGTCCAACATTCCTTCGTGAACACTGTGCAATGTCTCCAGAGTGGGCTGCCTCTACTGTAATTATCTTTGAGTTGTTCGGTGTTGTCGGTATGCTTGCTGCCGGTTGGATTTCTGATAAGGTATTTGGTGGTCGTGCAACTCGTACCTGCTTCTTCTGTATGCTCGGCGCACTGCTTGCTATCATAGGCTTTATCTCACTCCAGACTGCGGGCGCAAGTCCTGTTATGCTATTGTTTGTACTTGCTCTTGCGGGTGCATTTATCTACGGCCCTCAGGCTCTTATCGGAGTTATCGCATCTAACCACGCAACCCGTAAGGCCTCTGCTACAGCAAACGGTCTTGTAGGTTTTGTAAGCTATATCAGCCCTATCGTTTCAGGTCTTGGCTTCGGTATGATTGCTGACTCTAAGTTTGGTTGGCACGGCGTATTCGTAGCAATGGTCGTTATGGCTATTATTGGTATGCTTATCTTCGTTCCTATGTGGAAGATGAAGCGCGATGCATACGAGGAGTAATCCATAAGTGTATAATTGTGCGGGGATGACTAAAAAAAATAGCCATCCCCGTTTTTCTTGAGTACCATTTACACTAATCTCTTATTGTTTGATACTTCCAACTTTTTTTATACCTTTGCGGATATGATACGACTGAAGAGATTTTTTACGGAGATACATCCCGCTTATCTATCTATTCTCTCCGCGTTGCTTTTAGCAAGTGGTTGGTTTGGGGTAAGTGGCATAGCTACGCTTGTGGCTCTTATACCGCTGCTTGCTCTAAGTAGCAGATATAGCTCTACGCTACGCGAGACCATGAAATTTACAGGTTGGGCAGCTTTGACTTTTGTTATATGGAATCTTGCCACTGTATGGTGGGTATGGAATGCTGCAGCGATAGGCACCATAGCGGCAACAATTATCTCCTCTTGGTGGAGTTTATTGCCTATTGTGCTATTTCATATAGTCTCTAAGCGTATGAGCAAGGCGGTATCCTATATACTGCTTATCTCTGCTTGGATCGGATGCGAATATATATATATTCAAGCTCCGGCGATGTCTTTCCCGTGGCTTGTTCTC
>JAFWBN010000193.1 GCA_017507075.1 Alistipes sp.
CCAATTTGTCGTCAGAGCGCGGCAGGTACAACGCTCGGCAAAAATACCCGCGATGGGCTGTACTTTCGTACTGCTCATTGCGGGTACTTTTTGTTAGCGGAAGTAGATGCCGTGCTATCACGACAAATTTATTAGCGGCAGAAAATGTGCCACTATCACGCTAAAATTAAAATCATACTCTGCGCAATTACCACCCTTAGAAACATTACAAACGGATATACGGTAGCATAACTAATGGCTGGCATATCAGAGCCTGCGATATTATTTGCGTATGTAAGCGCAATTGGGTTTGTCATACTGCCTGCCAAAGTTCCCATAAGGGTATAGTAGTCCATTTTATAGAATTTACGAGCAAAAATACCCACAAGCAGCAATGGAAGAATCGCAATAATAAGTGCATAGAGCATCCAAATATACCCGCCTGAGAGTAGTGCATCTATAAATCCCTCGCCCGATGCAAGGCCAACAGAGGCAAGGAATAGCGCAAGGCCTACCTCTCTGAGCATAAGGTTTGCGCTAACTGTCGTGTATGTTATCAAGTGCCAATGTGTTCCAAAGCGGCCAAGAAGTATAGCCATCAACATTGGTCCTGCGGCAAGTCCCAAACGAATTTGTGGCGAGGAGACTATCGGGAACGAGCCGACAAATACTCCGAGCGCAATTCCGAGGAATATTGTAAATATATGGGGCTGATGCAATTTTTTGAGTGAGTTTCCAAGCAGCTGAGCCACCTGGTCTATAGCACTCTCTGAACCTACAATCATAACCTTGTCGCCAAGTTGTAACTCCATACCTTGATAGGGTATCAAATCTACTCCGGCGCGATTTACACGGGTAATATTGATACCATACTTTGTTCTAAGGCGCAAATCGGAGAATTTTTTGCCGTTTATCTCAGGACGAGTAACGACAATGCGTCGTGAGACAAGTTTTCCTTCAAACTCACCCCACTCCTGTTCAAGCATATCTATCTCTTTGCCCATAAAGGCAAGAATTGCAGTTTTATCTTCCAATGCACTGACTACAAACACCTTATCGCCACAATAGACTCTACTCTCCGAGTCTGCTATAAAGGCTTTGTTTCCGTCATGCGATATTCTGGATATAACAAACTGTCGCGCAATAATGTCTCTCAGTTCGCTTACCTTCATACCGTCAATCTGGCGATTTTCTACTTCAAGAGAGAATTTGGCAGCAAACTTATTCTCATTACTCAGAGCCTGCAGAGCCTTGTTTTCAACACTAAGGTCTATTTTTAGCAAGGGTTTTAGAATTAGAAAGGCAATTATCACCGCCACAACGCCAAACGGATATGCAATAGCGAAACTCATCGGAATACTCCTATCATCCACCCCCGTCATATCCAAATATGCCTGCTGAGTTGCTCCCATTGCAGGGGTATTTACCGCTGCGCCATCCATCACACCAACCATAGTCTGTATAGGTGTTGATGTTAGTTCTGCGATAATGTAGGCACACGCTGCACCCAATAACATTACAAGCAGAGCAAGCCACATCTGTCTTAGGCCACCGGTGCGCAACGAAGAGAAAAATCCCGGACCAATCTGCAGACCTATAGAGAAGACAAATAGCGTAAGTCCAAAATCACGAGCAAAGCCAAGTGTCTGAGGGTCAACCATCATACCAAAATGGCTTGCTGCAATGCCGGCAAAGAGTATCCATGTCGTACCGAGAGATATGCCACCAATCTTAATCTTGCTTAGAGCTGTACCTACTGCAATAACTATAGCAAATACAAATATCGAGTGTTCAATACCCTCGCCAAAGAGCATATTTTCTATAAAATCCATTTCAAACAACTTCTTAATCTGCGGGCAAAGGTATAAATTATTCTATAAGCATGATATTTTTTGAAAACTTTTTACTAATTTTGTCTATCTGAACACATCTAATGACCTAAAAACGAACAGATATGAAGAGACTTTTTGCAATTCTTGTTGCTGTGGCTATTGCAATGTGTAGCTGTAGCAAAATCTTCGATACAAGTGTTCTTGAGCGCAATATCGTCGAACTCAAAGACCGCGTTACAGCCCTTGAGCAGCAGTGTAAACAGATGAATACAAATATCTCTTCTCTGCAAACTATCGTAACGGCTCTGCAAAACAATGACTATGTTACGGGCGTTGCTCCAATCACCCAAAATGGCGTGGAGATTGGCTATACAATCTCTTTCTCAAAGAGTGGCTCGATTACAATCTATCACGGCAAGGATGGCAGCAATGGTCTTGATGGCTCAGACGGCTCAGATGGCAGCGATGGTGCAAGTGGCCCAACTCCTGTTGTGGGCGTAAAACAAGATACCGACGGGGTTTATTATTGGACTCTTAACGGCGAGTGGCTGCTTAATGATAGTGGCGAAAAGGTCAAGGCAATCAGCACCGATGGCAAAGATGGCGAGGATGGACAAGACGGAACCAATGGCAAGGA